>NZ_CP110496.1:0-300000 GCF_028748785.1 Candidatus Purcelliella pentastirinorum
TTTTCTTTTTCTATTTTTTCTTCTTTATTTTTAATAAGTTTTTTATTTTCTTTTTCTATTTTTTCTTCTTTATTTTTGATTTTTTTCATAAAATTATCCATGTATATAATTTTCATTCCATTTGTTATGCTTAATAATGGGGATGAGAATTTTTCTTTCAATAATAAATTTTTATTTTGCATAAATAAATTTAATTATTAATTAAATAAAGGATATTTTTATATTTTATGAAATTTAAATGTGATTATATTGGAATTATAGGTATTCCTAGATCTTTGAATTCGATAGGTATATATAGAAAATTATTTTATTGGTTAACTAATTTAGGTTATAAAGTTATTTTTGAAAAACAGACGGCTTCTATATTATCTTTAAGAGCTATTGAAATAGTAAGTATTTTTGATATAGGAGAATTTTGTGATTTAGCTATAGTTATTGGTGGCGATGGTAATATGCTAAAAGCTTTGAAGGTATTATCAAAATATAATATAAAAGTTGTTGGTATAAATAAAGGTAATTTAGGGTTTTTGACTGATTTAAATATAATTAATTATAAACAAGATTTAATTAATGTATTAGATGGTAAATTTATTTTAGATAGAAGGTTTATGTTAGAAATATTTGTATATAAAAAAAATATTTTTTTAGGAAATGATATTGCACTTAATGAATTTATATTACATTCTAATAAAATTGCTCATATGATTGAATTTAAAGTTTTTATAGATAAATTTTTTGCTTTTTCACAGAGATCAGATGGTTTAATTATTTCTACATCTACAGGTTCTACTGCTTATTCTTTATCAGTTGGAGGCCCTATTATTTTCCCTTTGTTGAATGTTGTATCTGTATTACCTATTTTCCCTCATACTTTATCTACCAGACCAATTATTATCAGTGCTAATAGTATTATTGATTTATATGTAAATAGATCTAAATATCCATTTAAAATTTATTGTGATAATAAAGATATGAAATTATTGATTGATGATAATTTACATATTTTGATAAAACGTACTAATTATAGTGTTAATCTTATACATCCTTTAAATTATAATTATTTTGATATATTGAGAAATAAGTTAAATTGGTTAAAGAAAACTTTTTGAATTTTAGATGTATTTATTTATATATTAATTTATTTTTTATTTTTAGTTATGTATTTTTTCTTTGTTATATAATTATTGATTGATTTATTTTCTTTAAGTGATATTATGTCTTTAATTTTTTTGATTGTTTTTTTGATTATTTTATATATGGTAATTTTAAATAAACAGGTTATTTGTAAAAATAAAAATGTATTATATAATTATTTTATTAAAGACAATTTAATTGCTGGTGTAGTATTACGAGGTTGGGAAGTTAAGTCTTTAAGATTAAGTAAAGTTGCTATTAATAATAGTTATGTTACAATCATAAATGGAGAAGCTTTTGTTGTAGATTTACATATACAACCCTTATCTAATATAAAAAGTGATAATTTGAATTTAAGTCGTTATCGTAAGTTGCTTTTATCTAAAAGTGAATTAGATTTTTTATATGGTAGTTTAAATAAAAATGGATATACTTTAGTTGTAATATCATTATTTTGGAAAAGATCTTGGTGCAAATTAAATATAGGAGTGGGGGTTGGTAAAAAACTTCAAGATAAGCGTTATGCTATTAAAAAACGTGATTGGGATAGATATAAAGAACGTCTCATAAAGCGAAATTAAAATTGTATTTTGGGGCTGATTATGGATTTGACGAAGATAATTGATATTTTAAATGCATGTCAAGATGCGGTAGGTCTTGTAAAAAACCGTTAAATAGTAGTTGGAAAATATAATAGTAGTTATGCATTAGCAGCTTAGAAAGCTGTTGTGCTCCTTTTTTATACTTTCTCTTTGTGTATAAAGATATAAAGGATTAATTTAAAGAGATTGCGTAGATAAATAATTACTTTGGTTATTATACGTAAATTTAATTTCAAAGTTAATTTATTATATTGTTTGTCTATAAACATATTTTAGATGAATTTAAAAATAGACTAAATATGTAGTATTTTAGATATTAGTTTTTTTTCGGACGCGGGTTCAAATCCCGCCAGCTCCACCAAATATTGATTTATTTTTTATTCTACAGTTACTGATTTAGCTAAATTTCTTGGTTGATCAATATTAGTACCTTTTATTATTGCAACATGATAAGCTAGTAATTGAAGTGGTATTGTATATATTATAGGTGATATTATGTTATTTACATGAGGTAAAGGAATAATTGTTATGTTTTTTTGGGTTTTAAATTTAATTGTTTGATCTGCTAATATATATATTATACCTCCTCTTGCATTAATTTCTTCTATGCTTATTTTTATTTTTTTTAACATATTGTTTTTTTCAACTGTTATAATTATAGGTATATTTTTATCTATAATTGCTAATGGTCCATGTTTTAATTCTCCAGCTGGATAAGCTTCAGCATGTATATATGATATTTCTTTCATTTTTAATGCGCCTTCCATGATTGTAGGATACTGTTTACCTTTTCCTATAAATAATGTGTTATTTATATTTAAAAATTTTTTAGCTATTTTTTTTATTTTTTTTTCATAGAATAATATTTCTTTTATTTTTTTTGGAATTTTTTTTATTATTTTTATTATTTTCTTGTTTTTGTTATTTTTTAATAAAGAAATTTTTGTTATTAATATTAATAAAATAGTTAGTTGTGTTGTAAATGTTTTTGTTGATGCAACGCTTATTTCCGTTCCCGCTTCTGTTATTAATGAAAAATCAGTGTTTTTAACTAGAGATGATTTTTCAGTGTTACATATTGCTATTGAACTTAGATATTTAGATTTTTTTAATATTTTTAAAGCTTCTAATGTATCAGCTGTTTCTCCTGATTGAGAAATAGCAATTATTAGTGTATTTTTTTGTATTATTGGTTTTCTATAACGAAATTCTGAAGCTATATCTACGTTACATGATATTTTTGCTATTTCTTCAAACCAATATCGAGCAATTAATCCTGCATGATATGATGTTCCACAAGCAATTATTTGTATATTTTTTATTTTTTTTAGTAAATGGTAATTATTTTTTAAATTGTTTAATTTAATTTCATTTTTTTTTAAATATTTTTTTATAGTATTTTTAGTTACTAAAGGTTGTTGATAAATTTCTTTTTGCATATAATTTTTATATAAGTTATTATTTAGTTTTTCATATTTTGTTGTTGATTTTATAGTTTTTCTTTTTATGATTTTGTTATTTATATTATTTATGGTTATATTTGTACATGATACTTCTGCTATATCACCTTCTTCTAAAAATATAAAATTATTTGTTACTGATAATAATGCTTGTTGATCTGATGCTATGAAATTTTCATTTATACCTTTACCTATTATTAGGGAACTTTTGAATTTAGTTGCTATTAGTATTGATGGATTTTTTTGATCCATTATAACTATGCTATATGATCCTTTTAATTTATTTATTACACGCTTTGTGATTTCTTTTAATTTTCCTCCTTTTTTTTGTTCATGATGTAACATATGTGCTATTACTTCCGTATCAGTATCTGATGTAAAATGATATCCAATAGTTTTTAATTTTTTACGAAGATTACTGTAATTTTCAATAATTCCATTATGTACAATAATTATATTTTCTGATATATGTGGATGTGTATTTTTTTTTGTAGGTTTACCGTGTGTTGCCCATCTTGTATGAGCAATTCCAATTTTACCATTTATTGGATTCTTTTTTATTTTTTTTATTAATTTTTTTACATTACCTGTTTTTCTTATTCTTTGTATTCTTTTATTGGAATTTATTGTTGCAATTCCTGATGAATCATAACCTCTATATTCTAAACGTTTTAAACCGTTTAATAATAATTCTGTAATGTCACGTTGTGCAATAGCACCAATAATTCCACACATGAATTTTCCCTAGGTTATATATATTATTTTATAAATAAATTATATTTTTTTTTGTTTTATTTTCCATTCTACTTTGTATTTTTCTTTTTTTTTATTGTATACAAGAGTATTTTTTTTTACATTTTTTAATACTGTAGTTCCAGCTGCTATTGTTGCTCCTCTTTCTATTGTAATTGGCGCTATTAATTGGCTATCTGCTCCAACAAATACATTATTTTTAATTATTGTTTTGAATTTATTTACACCATTGTAGTTACATGTTATTGTTCCAGCACCTATATTTACCTTTGAACCTATTTTAGCATTTCCTAAATAAGAAAGATGACCAGCTTTTGATTTTTTATTTATTGTAGTTTTTTTTATTTCTACAAATTTTCCTATATTTGATTTTTTTTTTATTATTGTATTTGTATGTAAGTATGCAAATGGACCTATTTTACAATTTTTATGAATGGTTGTATATTCAATTATTGTATATGGATGGATAATACAATTATCATATATTTTACTATTCCTAATAATGCAACCCGCTCCAATTTTTACTTTATTTCCTAATTCTATTTGACCTTCTAATATTACATTTATATCTATTTCTACATCTTTACCATGTTTTAAATTACCTCTTAAATTAAATTTGTTTAAATCTTTTATTATTACTCCATTCATTGATATTTTTTTTGCTTGATTTTTTTGATAGATATGTTCTAAATATGATAATTGATATTTATTATTTATTCCTATAATTTCAATATTTTTTATTGGTGTTATTGTTTTAATATTACATTTATCTTTGTTTGCCATTGATATTATATCAGTGATAAAATATTCTTTTTGTTTATTTTTGTTTGTTATTTTATTTAAATATTTTTTTAATAGAATATTTGAAATAAGGATTATACCTGTATTTATTTCTTTTATAGATAATTGTTTTTTGTTAGCATCTTTTTCTTCAATTATTTTGATTACTTTATTTTTTTTACGTATAATTCTTCCATATCCTGATGGATCTGATAATCTAGTTGTTATTAATGAAATACCATTTTTAGATTTATTTTTATATAATTTACCTAATGTTTTTACAGATATTAGTGGTATGTCAGCATATAGTATTAAAACTTTTTCATTGTTTTTAATATATGGAATTGCATGTTTTATTGCATTTCCAGTTCCTAATTGTTCTTTTTGTATTATCCAATTTAAATTATAATTGTTAAATTTTTTTTTAATTTTTTTTAAGTCATTTTTATGAATTATATTTATAGTTTTTGGGTTAAATTTTATTGATGTTTCAATAACATATTGTATTAATGGTTTATTAGCTATTTTATGTAATACTTTATTAGTTTCAGATAACATTCTGTTACTATTTCCCGCTGCGAGAATAACTATATTAATTTTATCGTACATTTTTATATATTTTAATTTTATTAAAGTTTATTATTTTTAAATATTATATATTATATCTTAATATATAGATAGTTATGAATGTTTTTATAAAATATGTTATGCCGAAGTGGCGAAATTAGGTAGACGCAATTGATTCAAAATCAATCGTAGAAATACATATCGGTTCAAGTCCGATCTTCGGCATAATTTTTTATTTTATATATTTTTTATTTATATAAATAAATATTTTATTATTAAATTTTCCAATTAGTATGAAATTTACCTTTTTTATCTATTCTTTCATACATATGATTACCAAAGTAATCTCTTTGAGCTTGTATTAGATTTGCAGGTAATTTTTCTGAATGATAACTATCATAATATGATAGTGCAGAGGATAGAGTAGGAATTGGTATTCCATGTTTTATTGATTCTATTATAATATTTCTAATTGATGATTGATATTTTTTTGTTTTTTCTTGAAAATATGATGATAAAAGTAAATTTTTTATTTCGTTATTTTCTTTATATATTAAACTTATTTTATTCAATATTTTTGCTTTTATGATACATCCTTTTTTAAATATTTTTGCTATCACTGAATAATTTAAATTCCATTTATATTTTTTTGATGCTTTTTGCATTAGTGAAAAACCCTGAGTATATGAAATTATGATACCAAAATATAATGCATGTTCTAAATTATCTATAAATGTTTTTTTGTTTATTTTAATTATTTTTTTGTTTACTATTTTTTTATTTTTTGATGCTATTTTTCTTTCTTTTTTTAAATTTGATAGATATCGATGAAACACTGCTTCAGTAATTAATGAAAAGGGTGAGCCTAATTTTAATGCACTAATGCTTGCCCATTTGCCAGTTCCTTTATTACCCGCTTTATCTGAAATTATATCTATTAAATATTTATTTTTTTTATTTTTAAATTTTAATATATTTCTTGTTATTTTAATTAAATAACTATTTAATTCTTTTTTATTCCATTTATCAAATATTTTTGATATTTTTTTGTTGTCAATTAATAAGATATTTTTTAGTATATTATATGTTTCTGAAATTAATTGCATATTTCCATATTCTATTCCATTATGTATCATTTTTACATAATGTCCTGATCCATTAGGTCCTATATAATCAACACAAGATTTATTGTTTATTTTAGCAGCAATTTTAATTAAAAAATGCGATATTTTATTATATACTGTTCTATCTCCTCCAGGCATTATTGATGGTCCTTTTAAAGCGCCTTCTTCACCTCCTGAAATACCCATTCCAATAAAATCTATACCTATTTTTTTTAGTTTATTGTGTCTTTTTATTGTATCTTTATAATATGTATTTCCTCCATCTATAATTATGTCTTTTTTATCAAGATATGGTATAATTTTTTTTATTGTTTCATCTGTTGCTTTTCCTGATTTGACCATTAATAGTACACATTTCGGATGATCTAAAGATGAAATAAATTCTTTTAATGTATAATACGGTTTAATATTTTTTTTAGGATAATTTATCATTAGTTCATTAATTTTATCTTTTGTTCTATTAAATATTGAAATTTGATAACCATTTTTTTCAAAATTTAACGTTAGGTTTGTACCCATAATACCTAATCCTATAATACCAATTTGTTTTTTTAACATAAAATAACCCTCATTTTGAATAATTTTATTTTAAATAGTAAGAACAACTAAAATATATTAAATTTTGTTTAAAATTTATTATTTTGATTATTTTATTTATATATATTTCATATTTTTATTATATATAAGATTTATTTTATATAAAATATTTATTTATGTATTTATTATTTTAAAAGTATTTCCATGAAAGTATATTTGGTAGGTGGTGCTGTTAGAAATAAATTATTAAATTTACCTGTGAAAGATAGAGATTGGGTTGTTACTGGAGCTACACCTAAGATTATGTTGAAACTGGGTTATAAAAAAGTTGGTAGTAGTTTTCCCGTATTTTTACATCCTGTTAGTCATGAGGAGTATGCGTTAGCACGTATTGAGAGAAAAATAGGTCATGGATATTTAGGATTTGAAACTTGTTTTGATTCTAGTATTTCTTTAGAAGAAGATTTAATTAGAAGAGATTTAACTATAAATGCTATTGCATTGGATAATAATGGATCTTACATTGACCCATGTAATGGAATAAAAGATATTAATTTAAAATTACTTCGTCATATTTCTATTGCTTTTTGTGATGACCCCTCTCGTATTTTACGTGTTGCTAGATTCGCAGCATATTTTTCACATTTAGGTTTTTCTGTTTGTCATGATACAATGAAATTAATGTGTGATATAGTTAAAAATGGAGAATTGGTTTATTTATCATCACATATGGTATGGAAAGAAACTGAAAAAGCTTTAAAAACATGTAGTCCTCAAATTTTTTTTAAAGTATTGAGAGAATGTGGAGCTTTATCTATTTTATTTCCAGAAATAAATAGTTTGTTTAAAATTAAGAATAATTTTTATTTTAAAAAAACAAATAGTTTAGGTGAATCTATTTTAGATATTTTATTTATTTCTACATATTTAACTTCAGAAGTAGATGTTAGATTTGCTGTATTATGTAATAATTTTGGAATTTTATTAAATTATAAAAATTATTTTTTTGGATATAATCGTAATTATTTACTTTATTGTTTTATTTTAAATATGTGTAAAAGATTAAATTTGCCACTTTATATTCGTAATTTAATATTAATGACTAATAAGTATTGTTCTATGATTCATTATATTAATTATCTTTCTTCTGAATCTATTAATAAGTTATTTGATATTATTGATGTTTGGAGAAAACCATATATTTTAGATAAATTATGTTTGATTTGCAGATTAATTAATTTTAATTATTGTGGTTATTTTATAAATGATTATCCTCAAGGAGATTATTTTAAGAATATGTTTTTTTCATTGAAAAGAAATATATGTGTGAAAAAAATAATTAAATCTGGTTTAAATGGTAATAATATACGTAATAAATTTATTCGTGCAAAAATTAATTTTTTGAATAATTGGCGTAAAATTTCTTAAGTGTATTTTATATAATATTTTTACATTATAATATTATAAAATTAATTAGTTTATTTTTTATTTGTTAAAAATTTTATTTTAGAGTTTATGTTATGAAATCAATTTTCTTAAATTTTAATTTTTTTAATATATTAGTTGTCTGTGATGTTATCTATATTAGATCACTATTGTTATGGTATTGTTAATTCTGTTTCTGGTAATTTTTTGTTCTTATTTTAAATTGTAAAGATATATATTAGTAGAACTGTTATTGTTGTAATAAATTTTAATAGTTTGGGTTCTAAGGATATATTAATTGAATTTATAGGTAGTGATGAATATAGTTTCATATTAAAATAATTATTAAATGATATAAAAGTTTTTTATAATTTTGTTATTTTAAAATTTTTTATTATTTTTACTAAATTTAGACTTTTATCTAAAGATCAACAATTAATTAGATTAGATTTTAAAAATAAAATAAATAATAGTTTCAATAATTTTATTTTTGGTTATTTAATTTAATTTTATTTTTTTGTTATTTGTCAATTATATTTAATTAATATAAAAGCGCATTAATTGATATAGATATTATTATTAATCTAGCTATAAATAAAATATATTTGTATTAATTGATCTTAAAGGTTTGATTTTATATGTTATAAGGGAATAATTTTTCTAATATTTAATGTTATTTTTAATTTTATTTTGTATTCAACAAATTTGTTAATTATGTTTAAATTTAAACTAAGGATATTAAATTATTAAATAATTTATATTTATATGAATTATTAATCATTTGTATAAACATGATATTTTTTTGTTAATAAATGAAAAGAATACGTTTAATTTAGGTTCTACTGTTGATAAAGTTTATGATGTTACTAGTATTAGTAATACTTTTATTGCTGTTTTAATAATTAGTTTAGTTAGTTGTTATTTTTTTAAAAGATCTAGTTTTTTATTAAATCTAGTTTCTGGTATTATTTTTTGTAAATTTGTACTTTCATTTATAAATTTATTGTGATTGTTGGTTTGTATTATGTCTAGCATGGATAATATTTCTAATATTGTTGATATTAATTATTTAAAATATTTAGTAAATTCATCTAAAACAAACGTAATTATTATATATAATATTTTTAATATTTTACATATTTATCATATTAATTTTATATTAAAAGCTAATAATATTGTTGATCGTTTAATAATTTCTGTAAATAATAGTTATTACATCATAAATTAAGTAATAAAAATAGTTTAATATGGATTTTAGGAGATCCTATATTATCATTAAGTTACTTATATTAATTTGTTGTAATTTTAAAGTTGATTAATTAAATATTATAATCAAAAAAAAATTTTAGTAATTTTTTTTATTAAATGTAGTATTTTTTTTGAAGATAAATTTATTGTTGATAAATAAATTTTGTTTTGTGGTGTTAAGATTTTAAATTTTAATATTAAGTAAAATATAATAATAAATTATTCTATTTAAATATAGGTATTTTAAGATATTTTGTATATATTTTCTTATTAAAAGTTATATTTAAATATTAGAATATTTTTTTTATTATTTTTATTTGTTTGTTTATTATTATTTTTTCAAATTAATATTATTTTATTTTGTTTTTTATTATGGTTAATTTAATTATGAGTGATAAAAAATCGATTTGTCATTTTAAGGATTTTATATATAGGGTAGAACGTGCTGTAAATTCTTTGTGTAATGGTAACGGCGTTATTTTATTAGATGATAAGAATAGGGAAAATGAAGGTGATATCATATTTTCTGCTGAGAAAATAAATATAGAACAAATGGCGTTAACTATTCGTCATGGTAGTGGGATAGTTTGTTTATGTCTTACTGAGGAACGTAGATATCAATTAGATTTACCTATGATGGTTAAAGAAAATACTAGTGTGTATGGTACTAGTTTTACTGTAACTATAGAGGCTGCTTGCGGTGTATCAACTGGTGTTTCCGCTAAAGATAGATTAACAACTATACGTGCAGCCATTGCTGATAATGCTCAACCTAGTGATTTACATCGCCCTGGTCATGTTTTTCCCTTGGTATCATCTATTGAAGGTCTTTATTCTCGTAGAGGACATACTGAAGCTTCAATAGCTTTAGTAAAATTAGCTAATTTAAAACCATTTAGTGTTTTATGTGAGTTAATTAATGATGATGGTTCAATGTCTAAATTATCAGAATTAATAGTTTTTTCTAAGAAATATTCTATGCCTTTATTGACTATAGATGACTTGTATTTATATTATAATTTTTATAATATATCTTTTATATAGTTTTATGTATTTAAGATATTTTTTAATTGAACTGGTAAATTTTATTTAAATTTGTTATTATTACATAATAAATGTTATTTTTTATTTTTGTGAAAGTTTTATGTTATTGATATTGCGTGTTATTTTTTTATTATTTTTTTCTTTTTTTTTTATTTTTTTAGGTATAATTTATTGTTTATTTCATCCTCGGAGTCCTAGGAATTTATTTAAATTTTCTTTTATTATTTGTAAGCTTAATAGGTTTTTAGGTATTACATTGGAAGTGCGTAGGCCTATTAATATAAAATATCGTAGTAATGTCATTTATATTTCTAATCATCAAAATAATTATGATTTAATTGCAGCAGCTGGTATATTACAGGATTTTACCGTTACTGTAGGTAAAAGAAGTATATTGTTAATTCCTTTTTTTGGTTTATTTTATTGGTTATCAGGTAATTTCTTAATTGAAAGATTTAAATTTATTAAAGCGTATAATACCTTATTAAGAATAATTAATGTTTTAAAAAATAAAAAGATATCAATTTGGATGTTTCCTGAAGGAACTAGGAGTAATGGTAGGGGTATATTATCCTTTAAAACTGGTGCATTTTACATGGCTATTTCAGCTAAAATACCTATTATTCCCATTGTAATTTCTAATATTCATAATAAAGTAAATTTAAATAGATTTAATAATGGTTTAGTAATAGTTGAAATGTTATCTCCCATTGAAGTACATGATTTTATTGATATGTCTGCACGTGAACTGGCTATTTATTGTAATAAATTAATTAAGGATAAATTTATTAAATTAAATAATGAAATTTATTTAAGAGAAAATTAAATAAATTTATTTTGTAAAAATAAATTATGTTTTTTATTAATAAATTTGTTTTATTTATTATTTATAGAATAATTAATGTTATGTATAATCTTAAGCAAGTAATTGATATTAAAAAAAAGTATTTAGTAGCATATAGTGGTGGTTTAGATTCTACTGTTTTATTACATAAATTGTTTTTATTAAGGGAATCCGGTTCTGTTCGTTTTATTAGAGCTGTGCATGTTAATCATGGTATTAACATTAATGCTTATGATTGGGAATATCATTGTGTACAACAATGTAAAAATTGGAATATACCTTTAGTATTATTGAATATTTTTTTAAATGGCAAGGATAATTTGGAAGCTGAGTTGCGTTATAAACGATATAATATAATGTGTAAAGTATTAATTAAAAATGAAATTCTTTTAACTGCTCATCATTTAGATGATCAATGTGAGAGTGTGTTGTTAGCTTTGAAAAGAGGTAGTGGTTTATCTGGTTTATCTGCTATTCGTGATAAGATGTATTTTAATAATTATCATTTAGTTTTAAGACCATTTTTAGCGATTACTCGAAAGGAATTAAAATTTTGGGCAGAATTTTATAATTTGACTTGGGTAGAAGATTTTAGTAATAATGATATTAGATATGATAGGAATTTTTTACGTCATAAAGTTATACCTATAATCTTAAAAAGATGGCCTTTTTTTTCAAGATCTTGTTTTATAAGTGCTAAACATTGTAAAAATGAAAAATATTTATTAAATTATTTTATTGATATTGAGTTGAAAAAATATTTATTTCATGATGGTTCACTTAATATTTCTTCATTTTTTCATATGGATTTTAAATTGTGTCATGCAATCTTAAAAAGATGGATTGAATATCATAATATTAAATTTTTTAGTAGATCATTTTTAAATAAATTATATGATGAAGTTATTATGAGTAGTTTAGATGCAAATCCTAGATTAAAGATATTCCAATATGAGGTTAGAAGGTACAGAAATTCTATATATTTAATTAAAATTCATCCTTCATTAGAAAATTTGATTTTATTATGGAATAGACCATGGAATATTTATTATTTACCTTATTCTTCAGGAATATTATTAGTTGATTCTAAAGGATTTTCTTTAAGAAAACCTAATCATAATGAAAGGGTTAATATTAGATTTAAAGTTTTTGGTGAATATTATATATTTGGTAGAAAACATAAACGTAAAATAAAAAAATTATGGCAGGAATTTAATATTCCTCCATGGATGAGGAATAGAATACCACTTATTTTTTATAATAACATATTTATATCTGCTTTAGGTGTTTTTGTGACAATTGATGGTTACTGTAATGTCAATTGTTGGAAAATTTCTATGAGATTAAATAAATAATATTTTATTTAAATAAATAATATTTTATTTATTATTAATGGTTTTGATATTTTTATTATTGGAATATTATAATATTTTGGATAATTTATTGATGTTAAATATAGTCCTTTTGCTGGGGCTGTAGGTATGTTTAAGTTATTATTTTTTAAATTCAGTAATTTTAACATCCATGATTCTTTTTTTTTTTCTTTACCTATTTCTATTAAGTTGCCTACTATGTTTCTGACCATATGATACATAAAAGCGTTTGCTTTAATATCTATTATTATATAATTTTTATATTTAAAAATATTAATGTGCATTATTGTTCTTTTTGAAGAATTAGATTGACATTTTTTTGATTTAAATGATTTAAAATCATGTTCTCCTATTAAGTATTGACTAGCTTTATACATTTTTTTTATATTTAATGGATGCATACATTGTGTTAGTTCATTAAAAAAAATTGCTGATCTAATTTTATTGTTGTATATGATATATTTATAATTTCTAGCAATTGCGCTGTAACGTGCATGGAATAATGCTGATACTTTTTTTGCCCATATTATTGTTATGTCTTTTGGTAAATATGAATTTGTACCAATTATCCAAGCAGAGTTATTTCTTTTATTTTTAGTTGTAAAATGTGCTACTTGACCTGTGCTATGAACTCCTTTATCTGTTCTACCAGCACAAATAATTTTTATTTTATGATTTGCTATTTTTGATAATGCTTTTTCAACATGGTATTGTATTGTTGTTTTTTTTTTTTGTTTTTGCCATCCTGAATAATTTTTTCCATTATATTCTATACCTATTGCAATTTTCATATTAATATTTTTGTATAGTTTATTTATTTTTTATTTAATATTTATTTATTTTTTACTAAAATATTTTTTATGATGTTAGGATTGAAATTTTACATTAAATCCTATTTTTTTTAGTATTTTTTTGTTTTTAAAAAATCTTCAAGTTTTGTATTTTTTTTAATATTTATAAATTTATTCCAATCTTTAGCAATTTTTATAACCCTCTAATTTTTGCTTCTATTGTATATCCGGCAATATGTGGTGTTCCTATGTAAATATATTTTAATAATGTGGTTAATATATTTTGTTCATTTTCCCATACATCCATTATTATGTGGATATTTTTTTTTCTTTTAAAAATTTTAGTAAATATTTGTTATTTATAATTTCCCCTCTTGAAGTATTTATTAAAATTGTATTTTTTTTTAATAAATTTATTCTATTTTTATTAAATAGGTGTAATGTCTTGTTTTTGCTATTATTTAATAATGTTACATATAATGATATTATATTAGATTTATCAATAATTGTTTTTAATGATACAAATTTATCTTTATTTTTTTTACATTTTTTGAATAGATCACATAGTAGAGTTTTTATCTTTAATATTTTTAGTCTTTTATTTAATAATGATCCTATATTACCTAATCCTATAATTACTATATTTTATTTTTAAGTTTGATATTTAATTTTTTTGAAATTATTAATAGTGCTGAAAATATATATTCTACTATTGCTATTGAATTACATCCTGGAGCATGAAAGAATTTAATTTTTTCTTTTTTATAATTTTTTTATTTATATGATAAATTCCTGATGTTGTAGATCTTATAAATTTTATATTTCTTTCATTTAATATTTTTTTGTTTATTTTGGTTGTTGATCTTATAATAATAGCATTTATATTTTTTAATATATAGTTGTTTATTTTTCTTCCTGTTATTTTTTTAATTTTTGAATTATTATTAAATAATTCTTTAGTATATGGAATATTTTCATCTATTATAATTTTCATTTTATTTTTATATATCATTTAAATTTATATTTTATTTTAATGATATTATATTAAATAAATATTTAATTATTTTGAATTTTTTTTTTACTAAAATAAGGTTATTTATATGTCAAGACCAATTAGTATTACTATAGATAGTACTATTTTGAAAAATAATTTATCTATTATACGTAAAATTTCTTCTAATTCTAAACTTTGGGCTGTTGTTAAATCTAATGCATATGGGCATGGTATTAGATATATTTGGAAATTATTATTAGATGCTGATGGATTTGCATTGGTTGAATTAGAAGATGCTTTGTTTTTGAGAAAAATAGGTTATATTAAGCCTATTTTATTATTAGAAGGTTTTTTTGAAAAGAAAGAGTTAGAAATTTTTGATCGTTATAATTTAATAAGTTGTATACATAGTGAATGGCAAATTGATGTGTTAGAACATTTTAATTTTTCTGCACCATTAGATATATATGTTAAATTTAATAGTGGTATGAATAGATTTGGTTTTGATTTAAAAGATTTTTTAGTAATATGGAATAGATTGAGCTCTTTGAAAAATGTAGGTAACATGACTATGATGACACATTTTGTCAATATTAATGATTTTAGTTATTTAAAAAATACTAGAAGATGTATATCTTCTATTTTGGATAATTATAAAATAAAATGTTGTTTTGCTAATTCTGCGGTTATTTTATTTAGTTCATATTTTAATTATGATTGGGTTCGTTCTGGTATTTTGTTATATGGTTTATCTCCGACTGGAAATGATAGTGATATTTCTAATTATGGATTAAAACCTGTAATGACATTTTCTAGTAAAATTATTTTTATTAGAGATGTTAATATTGGTGATATTTTAGGTTATGGTAATTATATTATTAAAGAAAAAAAACGTATTGGTATTGTAGCTTGTGGATATTCTGATGGTTATCCTAGAAATATTTCTATTTCTACACCTGTTTTAGTTGATGGTGTTATTACTAAAACTATAGGTTTAATTTCAATGGATACTTTAATTATTGATTTGACTTGTTGTCCTAAAGCTCATATCGGATCTAATGTTGAATTGTGGGGTAATAATGTTAGTATTGATAAAGTAGCTTGTATGTCAAATACAATATCTTATGAATTAATTTCTTCTTTATCATCTAGAATACCTATATTATTAAAATAATATATTTTTTTTTATTTTTAATAATTATTGATTATTTATTTTTAATAATTTATTATCTATAAATTCAATTATATTTTTTATGTTTATTAGTTTTGATTTTTGGTTTTTTCTTGATTTGTATTCTATTTTATTATTTTCTAAATTTTTTTTACTGATAATTATTATATGTGGTATTCCTAATAAATCCATATCTGAAAATATTTTTCCTGTTGATATTTTTCTATCATCTAATATGATTTCAATATTTTTTTTTTTAATTTTTTTATATATTTTTTTTGTAAAATTATGTACTTTTATTGATTTATACATATTTATAGGTATTATAGCAATTTTAAATGGAGATATTTCTTCCGGCCATATAATTCCTTTTTTATCATTGTTTTGTTCGATTAATGCGGCTATAATTCTTGTAATTCCTAGACCATAGGAACCCATTAATATTAATTTTTTTTTCCCTTTTTTATTTTGTACATATGTTTTCATAATTTTTGAATATTTATTATTTAATTGAAAAGTATGTCCTACTTCTATACTTTTTTTTAGATTAATTATCCCTTTATTATTCGGAAAAATATCACCATCTACTACATTTCTTATATCCATTGTTTTTGGTATTTTTAAATCTCTATTCCAATTAATTCCTTTTAAGAATTTTCCTGTTATATTAGATCCGGAAATAAAATTATTCATATTTTTTACACTGTTATCAGCTATTATTGGCATGTTAAGTTTTATTGGTCCTAAGTATATTGGATGTATTCCTATTTTTTTTAATATTGTTTTTTTATCTATTATTTTTAATGGTTGTTTTATAGTTTTTATTTTTTTTATTTTTGTTTTATTTATTTGATGATCACTTCTTAATAATAATGCTGTAAAAGGGTTTATGTTTTTTTTATTTGATTTTACAATTATGACTTTTATTATCTTTTTTTTTGAAATTTTATATTTTTTTGTTAATTCTTCTAAGTTATTAATATTGTTTACATCTATTTTTTGTATTTTTTTTTGAAATTTTATTTGATTTTTTTTTGGTGTTATAGATTTTGCTACTTCAATGTTTGCTTTGTAATTTGAATTTTTTGATATAGCTATAGTATCTTCTCCATCATTTGCTAAAGCTTGGAATTCATGTGATATATTTCCTCCTATATTTCCTGAGTTGGCATGTACTTTATATACTTTTAGTCCTATTCTATTAAAAATTTTTTTATATGTTTTACATATTATTTTATATTTATTTGTTAGTGATTTATAGTTTTCATGGAATGAATAAGCATCTTTCATTATAAATTCGCGTGATCTTATTACACCGAATCTAGGTCTGATTTCATCTCTAAATTTTGTTTGTATTTGATATAATATTATTGGTAGTTTTTTGTAAGATTTTATTTCTTTTTTTATTAAGTAAGTGATAATTTCCTCATGTGTTGGAGCTAAAATATACTTTTTTTTTTTTCTATCTTTTAATTTTATTAAATCTGATCCATATGTTTTTAATCTTTTACTTTTTTCCCACAACGTGCTGGGTTGCATAATAGGAGTATTTATTTCTATACATCCTATTTTATTCATTTCTTCTCTTATTATTTTTTTTATATTTTGTATTACTCTAATTCCAATTGGTAACCAAGCATATAATCCAGAAGATATTTTTCTTATCATGCCAGATTTAATCATTAATCTATAACTTATTGTTTTTGTTTGTGATGATATATTTTTTAAAGTTGATATAAAATATTTTGTAGTTTTCATTATTTTTAGAAATTATTTTTTCTAGTTTATTATTTTATTATATAATAATTTAAATCTTAAGTTTATTTTTTATTTGTTTATTGTATACTATAAATTTAGTTGATTATTTTATATAATTTTTAATATTATTATAGTTAGTGATGATTGAATTATATTCAATATAGCTTGGCGATTATAGTGTGATGGTACCACCTGATACCATTCCGAACTCAGAAGTGAAACGTCATTACGCCGATGGTAGTACAAGTAATTTGTGTGAGAGTAGGTCATTGCCAAGCTTTATTAATTTTTATATTTATTTTTTATATTTTTTTGTATAAAAAATCTTTTGGAATTGTTATTACAATAGTACTTATTATTAATGGTATTAATGCAAAAATTGATATTGTTGATAGTTTATGATTATAAATATAATTTTCTAAAGTAATAGATATTAATGGAAATAATATAAATACAATTGATGATTTAAATGTGGAAATTCTTTTTTGTAAAGTAAAATAACACATTACACCGCAAACTCCTCCAATAACACCTAAATAGAATATGGCTAATATTGAATCGATAGAAAAATTTGTTATTTTTGGGTTTTCAATGAACCATCCCATAAATAGTAGTATAATTCCAGAACATAATGTTGGTATTGTATTAAATGTTATAATTGATACATGAGAATATTTTTTTTTACTTTCTACATATAATATTGCATGTAAAATGATTGGTATTATGATTAATATGAATCCTAGCCAATGAGTGGTTTTATTTATTTTTGATTCTGTAAATAATATTATTGATAAAGATGTTATTGCAATTATTAATCCTAAAATTTGTTTTTTATTTGTTTTTTCTTTTGTTAATATTTTAGATGCAATTAATATTGCAATTGGCATATTTGCGAAAATTATTGATGCTAACCCTGAATTTATATATTTTTCGCTATATATCATTAATGTAAAAGGTATAGTAAAATAAAATATAGTTATTATTATTTGGAAATATTTTTCCCCCACTGGAAATAATAAAGGTTTTTTTGTTAATTTTGCTATTATTATTAAAATTGGTGCAGTTATTATAAAACGTATTCCTGTAGCAAAAATTGGAGGTATTGTTTCTATTACAATTTTCATTATAATCCAGGTTGTTCCCCAGGTAAGTGTTACTGTGCTAAATAATCCAAATGTTATTAGTTTGTACATATTTTCTCCAATTATTATAAAATTTTTTTTCTATATTTTGAAAATATTTTTGATTATATTTTTAAAATAATTATATTATTGTTTAATTAGTATTTATTTTAAAAGTATACAATTTTTATATATTTTATTTTTATATTTTAAAAAATAATTTTATAATTTGGAGAATAGATGAAAATATTTAATAAAATTCATCATTATAAGAAAAGTTTATATGAGATAGCCAAAAGAATTTTACATGTATCAAATAAAAAATTGTGTGATGTTAATATTATTCTTAGTAAGGATATTGGAATTAAAGTACTTACGCGTTATGGTAAAATGAAGAATATTGAATTTTATGATAGTTCTGATTTTGTTATTACTGTATTTTTAAATAATCGTAAAGGGATAGTTAGTTTTAATAACATAGAATTAAAAAATATTTGTAATATTGTTGATAAAGCTATTTTAATGACTAATTATCTTAATTATGATCCATTTGTTGGAATACCAGATTTAGATCTTTTAGCTTCTAATTCTTTAGATTTAGATTTATTTCATTTATGGGAATTTGACATATCTAAAGCAATTGAATTAGCTTCTTTAGCAGAAATAACTGCATTAAATTTTGATTCAAGAATTGTAAGTACAGAAGGAGGGGAATTTATATCTAATGTAAATATTAAATTATTTGCTAATAATTATGATATTTTTAATTGTTGTATTAGTAGTAGTTATTATTTGTCTTGTTGTGTTGTTGCATCATCTAAGAATGAAATGGAAAGGGATTATTTTTATACTGTAAGTAGAAAAATTAATGATTTAGATGAACCAGAATATATTGGTAAAACTTGTGCTTTACGTGTTTTGAAACGTTTAAATCCACTTAAATTAATTACTGGTACTTATCCAATTGTTTTTTTATCTGATATTTCTAAACATTTATTTGAGTATTTGGTAATTGCCATTAGCGGGTATAATGTTTATCGTAAATCTACTTGTTTATATAGACATTTAAATCAAAAAATATTTCCTACGTGGTTAAATATAAATGAATCACCTCATATTTTACGAGGGTTGTTTTCTTCTTATTTTGATAGTGAGGGTGTTAGAACTGTTGATCATATTATTGTTTTAAATGGTGTATTAAAAAAGTGGTTATTAACTAGTTATTCAAGTCGACAATTAGGTTTTAAAAGTACAGGACATTATGATGGTATACATAATTGGTTTGTATCTCATAGTGATATAAGTTTTGAAAATCTTTTGTGTAAGGTTGATAATTGTATTTTAGTGACGGAATTAATAGGTCAGGGTGTTAACATAGTAACTGGTGATTATTCTAAAGGAGCTTTTGGATTTTGGGTTAATAAAGGAGTTATTGAATACCCCGTTAATGAAATAACTATTTCTGGAAATTTAAAAGATATGTGGAAGAATATATTATATTTAAGTAATGATATTGATAAGCGTAATAATATTCAATGTGGTTCTGTATTATTATCTGATATGCAAGTATCAGGTTTATAACTATTTTGTAAAATAATATTTTTTATAAAGTTAACCTGTAAGCCGGGTTCTGTTTTTTGACAATCATTTGTCTAAGAAATTAATTACTTAATTACTTTAGCGGTTTACCTAAATTTAATATATACAGGATCATATAATTTTAAACTTTATTTAACCTTGCTCCAAGTGGAGTTTGTATTGCTGAAAATTGTTACCAATTTCACGGTGTGCTCTTACCACCCCTTTTCACCCTTACTAAATGTAAAATTAGCGGTTTATTTCTGTTACACTTTTCGTAGATTCACATCTCCCAGATGTTATCTGGCACTTTTATCCTGTGGAGCCCGGACTTTCCTCTTTCTAAATAATTAATATTTTATAAATTTTAAAATTATTTAATCAGCGATTGTCTGGTTAACTTTATAGTTATCTTTTTTTTGATATTTTTTTATAATAAAATTATATAATTGGTTTTTTTTAATTTTATGTATTTTAGCTGTTATGTCAATTGCTTTTTTTACTGATATAGTATTGTTTAGAATTTTAAATGTGTTTATTATTTTATCGGATATATTTTTTTTTTTTTCTTTATATCCATTAATTATAATTACTATTTCACCTTTTTTTTTTATTTCTTTGTTTTCGAATAAATATAATAAATTAATTGCTGTTGTTTTGTGAATGGTTTCCCATATTTTTGTCATTTCTTTTGCTAATAATACTTTTCTGTTTTTACCAAATATTGTTATTATTGTTTTCAAACTTTTTATTATTCTATGTTTTGATTCATAGAAGATTATTGTTTTTTTTTCTTTTTTTAAAGATTTCAATAATGTTTCTTTAGATTTTTTTTTTTTTGGTAAAAATCCTTCATAGCAAAATTTATTAGATGACATTCCTGATGCACTAAGAGCGGTTATTGCAGCACATGGTCCAGGTAATGGTATTATTTTTATATTTGATAAATGGCATGCATGTATTAATTTATATCCTGGATCATTTATTGTAGGTGTTCCAGCATTTGAAAGTAATGCTATATTTTTACCAGTTTCAATTAATTTTATTATTTTTTTTATTTTTTTCTTTTCATAATCGTTATTAAATTTTAAAATTGTTTTTTTTATTTTAAAATAATTTATTAATATTTTTGTATGTTTTATATTTTCTGCTAAAATTATGTCTATTTTTTTTAAAATATTTATTGCCCTATATGTAATGTCTTCTAAATTACCTATGGGTGTTGGAACTATGTATAATTTGTTTTTTTTTAATATTTTCATTTTTATGTTATTGTTAATTTCTAATGTTTATATTAAATTTGATCTATTTTTTAATATCTTGTTAGATATTTAATTTATTTTTTTATTTTATTTAATGGTAAATTTTTTAATTTATCATTTTTAATAGATAAATTATTCATTAATATATTTTACAAGTGTTTAAATAATTTAAATTTTATAAATATATAATAAAATATATTTTTTTTTTAAACATAGTTAAATAACATAATTATGTTTTATTTTTAAATAGATATTTATACATTTTTTTTGTTAATATTTCACGATCTTTTTTTTTATTCATATTTAATTTATTTTCATTTATCAATATAGTTTGTTTTTTTATCCATTGTTCCCATGCTTGTTGAGATATGTTTTTATATATTAATTTTCCAATTTTACCTGGATAAAATTGTATTTTTTGTTTTTTAGCTTTTTTTTTTAAAAATGTGCAAAATATTTTATTATTCATGTTTATTATTATGTTTTATTAGTTTTATAAAATATGTATTTGTGTTTTTTATATTATATTCCAAATTTTAGGTATTATTTCTGCACCTAGTTTATTTATAAAATATATGAGTATTATTATACTTGTTGTAGAAAAATCAATATTGTATATTATTGGAATTATTTTTCTTGTTTTTTTTAGAATTGGTTCAGTTAATTGTATTATTATGTAATAAGTTGGGTTCATTTCTTTTATTATTATATTCATTAATGATCTTGTAATTAAAATCCAAAATATTAAATATCCAATTGATTTTATTAATGATATTATTACAATTATTGATAATAAAATAATTGTTATTTGTAAATTTTTTGTTGATATTGATATATAACATTTTATTATTGTCAATATTACTAATGCTAATATAAATATATTATCTAAAATTTTTTTTTTTGAAATATATATTTCTGCTTTTTTTTTAATTTGTTGTGTTAATTTAATGACAATTTGTGAATATGGATTGTATATATCACAATTAAATTTTTGCATCCATAATCTTAATATTATTATTAAAATATAAAAATTTATAAAAGAGTTTAATGTTTCTGTAATATTTAACATGAATACCTGTTTATGTTTTGTATTAATAAAAATGTTTTATTTTTATTGTTTTATAAAATATTTATTGTTAGTTTTATTTATTTTTATTTTTAAATTGATTTTTGTTATTTTTTAACCAACTTTCTAATATTAATACTGCAGAATATGAATCTATATTTATTTTTTTTAAATTTTTATGTTCTAAATTGTTTAAAATATTAATTTTTGCTTCTATTGTTGTTAATCTTTCATCATGTAGTTCTACCGGTATATTTAGAATATTTCTTAATTTATTGGCAAATTTTTTGGTTTTTCTTGTAAAAATTTGTTCTGTATTATTCATATTTAATGGTAATCCTAAAATGATTAAATTTGGTTCCCATTCTTTTTTTAATTTTTTAATTTTTATCCAATCTGGCATATTATTTTTTATTTTTATTAAATTTAATGGTTCTGCTGTTTTTGTTATTGTTTGTCCTACTGCTACTCCAATTTTTTTTGTTCCGAAATCGAAGGCTAATAATTTCATTTTTATTCTCAATAGATATTATTTTATTTTTTTAACATTAATTTTTTTTTACATGAATTATTTTTCATGGTTATTATAGCTATATTATTAATAATCTTATTATTTATTATTTTAATAATGTGATTTTTTTTATTGTGTTTAATTTTTAATTAATTTTATTTATTTTATTTTGTATATTTATTGTAATTTAATTGCATAATTAATTTTTTTATTTTAAATCTCCAAATATTAGTTGTATTGTTGTAATTGCCACAATTGCTGCAGTTTCAGTTCTTAATATTCTAGGACCCAATGAAATATTAATAAAGTTATAATAATTTAACATTTTTATTTCTTCTATTAATAAACCTTTTTCTGATCCTATTAATATCTTAAAATTTTTTTTTGTTTTTTTAATTTTATTAATTTTATTTTTTGTTTTATTGTAAAAATTTATTTTAATTGTATTTTTTTCTTTTTTTTTTACCCATTCTTTTAATTTTATAGGTTTTTTTATTTCAGGTAAAATATTTCTTCCGCATTGTTGACATGCTGAAATTATAATTTTTTTCCATTTATTTATTTTATTTTTTATTTTGTATTTATTTATTTTTATTAAGTTATTTTTTGAAAATAAAGGGGTTATAGTGTTTATTCCTAATTCTACAGATTTTTGTATGATCCATTTCATTTTTTTATCTGTTGATATTATTTGTCCTAGATGTATGTTTAATGGTGATTCATATTTTTTATTTATTTTTTTTATTAATTTTAATTTTAATTTATTTTTATTAATAGAAATTATATTTCCTAGATAAATTTGATTATATTTATTAAATATTTTTATTTTATCTCCTAGTTTTAGGCGTAGTACTTTTATTAAATATTTTTTATTATTCTTATTTAGAGTTATGATCTTTTTTAATTTCAGTTTTTTTTTTTTGTAAATATTAGGAATATACATGGGTTATATAATATATTTTAGATATTTTTAAATTTTTTTGTTAATTTTTTGCTAAATTTTATTAAGATATTATTGTATTTTTATACATTTTATTTATTTTATTGAATTTAATATTTGGTATTAATTTTTTTTATTTAATGTGTAATATCTAAATATATAAATTATTTGTATACTAGAAAATAAATTATTTATGGTTTGTATTGTAATTAAATTTATTGATTTTGAGAAAAATATTATTTTTGTACTAATAATAAATATTATAATTTTAGCAATAAAAATTAATGAAATACCAAAAGTTATTATTTTTATATTTTTATTAGCAAGTAATATACTTTTTTTTATGGAGTTTATTATTTTTTTATTTTCTATAATTAATATTATTTGTGATAGAGATAAAATAGAAGAAATTATTATTCCTGGTATTATAAATATAATCATCCCTATTTCTGTAATTGTATTAATTATTGTTGTTAATATTAATGATTTTGGAAAATTATTTAATATTTTGCATATTAATTTTTGAATATTATTTTCCTTTTTTTTTAATATATTGTTTATTATATTTATCAAACTTACATTTAAAAATGTATTTCCAATTAAATGAGAACATGTAATCACTATACATAGTTGTATGAATATTTTTTTTTCTTCTTTTGTCATTTTTAATATTAATTCTATTAAATTTTGTTTTAAATTAAATATTTCATATTGATTAATTAAATTTTGTAAATATTCTATTTTTGGTATTAATGTATTATTTATTGTTATTGTTATAAACGAAGCAATAATAGAAATTAGTAATATTTTTATAAATTGTTTTTTATAAAAGAAAATTGTGTTTTTAGATATTTTTTTAATTTTTATATTCATTTAATTTATCCCATAATTAATTCTATATTTTAAATTTTATAAATATATTTTTTATTTTAAAAATATTTTAGTATTTTTTTTTTTTATGATAGTATTATCTATTATTTATGTAAATTTTATTTATTTAAAATTATTTAAAGTATTTATTTTTAAATTATGAAATTTTATATTTCAATGATTTTTTTTTGATTTTCAATATTTTAAGTTTTTAAATTATATTTTAATTAAAATTTATTTATTTTAACATTAATATTATCGTTTGTTTATTTTCTAATATTATAAAATAATTAAATAAGTTAAGGATTATTGAATGGCGACAATTAATCAATTAGTACGTAATTCCAGAGTTCGTAAGTTTTATAAAAGTAATGTTTCAGCTTTACGATCCTGTCCACATAAACGTGGTGTATGTATTAGAGTATATACAACTACTCCTAAAAAGCCTAATTCGGCATTGCGTAAAGTATGTCGTGTTAGATTAACTAATGGTCTAGAAGTCACATCATATATTGGAGGTGAGGGTCATAATTTACAGGAACATTCAATGGTTTTGATCAGAGGTGGTAGAGTAAAAGATTTGCCTGGAGTTAGATATCATGTTGTTCGAGGAGCTTTAGACTGCGATGGTGTTAAAAATCGTAAGAATTCTCGTTCAAAATATGGTGTTAAAATTAAGAAATAATTGTTCATATTTAGGAGGTAATTTTATTTTATGTCACGTAGACGTGTTATTGGCCAACGTGATATTTTACCTGATCCAAAATTTGGATCTGTTTTATTATCTAAATTTATTAATATATTAATGGTTGACGGTAAAAAATCTCTTGCTGAATCTACTATTTATATAGTACTTAATGTTTTATCTAAACGGTTAAATAAAAAAGAGCTAGATATATTTGATGTTGCTATCGAAAATGTTCGTCCTATGATTGAAGTAAAATCTAGAAGAGTTGGTGGTTCAACTTATCAGGTTCCTGTTGAAATACGTTTGTTACGTAGTAATAGGTTGGCTATGCGTTGGATAATTACTTCTGCCAGAAATCGTAGTGGTAAATCAATGATTATACGATTGGCAAATGAATTATGTGATGCCTATGAAAATAAAGGCAATTCAATTAAAAAGAAGGAAGAAGTTCATAGAATGGCTGAGGCTAATAAAGCTTTTGCACATTATCGTTGGTAATTTTGTTTATTTTAGGTGTTTAAAATGTCTCGTTCTGTATCTATATCACAATATCGTAATATTGGTATCAGCGCTCATATAGATGCTGGTAAAACTACTACAACTGAAAGGATTTTATTTTATACTGGGGTTAATCATAAAATTGGTGAGGTTCATGATGGTGCCGCCACAATGGATTGGATGGAACAAGAACAGGAACGTGGAATTACTATAACTTCTGCTGCAACTACAGCTTTTTGGTCTGGTATGACAAATCAATTTAATTCTCATCGTATTAATATAATTGATACACCTGGTCATGTTGATTTTACTATTGAAGTAGAACGATCTATGCGTGTATTAGATGGTGTTGTGATGTTATATTGTGCTGTTGGAGGTGTTCAACCTCAATCTGAAACTGTTTGGCGTCAAGCAAATAAATATAAGGTTCCTAGAATTGCGTTTGTGAATAAGATGGATAGATTAGGCGCTGATTTTTTTAAGGTTGTTGATCAAATTAAATTTAAATTAGGAGCTAATGTTATTCCTATACAGTTAGCTATTGGTAACGAAGAAAAATTTATTGGAATCATTGATCTTGTAAAAATGAAAGCTATTTATTGGAATGATTTTGATCAGGGTTTAACTTTTATTTATAATGATATTCCTTTTGAAATGTTAGATATTTCTAATATATGGAGACAAAAATTAATTGAAATAGCTGTTGAATCTGATGATTATTTAATAAATAAATATTTTAATAATGAGGTATTATCGGAACGTGAAATACAATTTGCTTTAAGAAAAAAAGTATTAGATAATGAAGTTGTATTATTGACATGTGGGTCTTCTTTTAAAAATAAAGGAGTTCAATCCTTACTTGATGCTATAATTGATTATTTACCATCGCCATTAGATGTTCCTCCTATTAAAGGGATTTCTCATATTAATAGCAATATAGTAGTTAATCGTAGTACTAGTGATAAAGAAAAATTTTCAGCTTTAGCTTTTAAAATTGCTAATGACTCTTTTGTTGGTAATTTAACTTTTTTTAGAGTATATTCTGGTATTATTAGAACTGGTGATATTGTTTATAATCCCAGAAAATCTAAAAGAGAAAGATTAGGTCGTATAGTTCAAATGCATGCTAATAAACGTGAGGAAATAAAAGAGGTTAGAGCTGGAGATATAGCCGCTGCTATAGGATTGAAGGATGTTATTACGGGTGATACTCTATGTTCTGTAGAAGAACCAATTATTTTAGAACGTATGAAATTTCCTGATCCTGTAATTTCTGTTGCTATTGAACCTAAAACTAAATCTGATCAGGAGAAAATGGGATTAGTTTTAAGTCGTTTGTCTAAAGAAGATCCATCATTTAGAGTAAATATTGATAAAGAATCTAACCAGACCATTATTTCTGGCATGGGTGAATTACATTTAGAAATTCTAATAGATAGAATGAAAAGAGAGTATGATATTGATGTTGATGTCGGTAAACCTCGTGTTGCTTATCGTGAAACAATTTGTTCTTTTGTTAAAAACATAGAGGGAAAATATATTAGACAATCAGGTGGTAGAGGTCAGTATGGTCATGTTGTAATAGATTTAATACCATTAAAATCTTTTAATATAAGTTATAAGTTTACAAATGATATTAAAGGTGGTATCATTCCAAATGAGTATATTTCTTCTATAGATAAAAGTATTCAAGAACAGCTGAAAGCAGGACCATTAGCTGGTTATCCTGTTGTTAATGTTGGGGTGAGATTACATTTTGGATCTTATCATAATGTTGATTCTTCTGAATATGCATTTAAATTAGCTGCATCTATTGCATTTAAAGAAGCATTTAAGCTTGCTAACCCTACAATATTAGAACCTATAATGAGTGTTGAAATAGAAACTCCTAATGAATATATGGGAGATGTTATTGGTGATTTAAATCGTAGAAGGGGTGTTATCGGTAATATGATTGATATAATGACTGGTAAAGTTATTAATGCTGAAGTACCCTTATCTGAAATGTTTGGTTATGCCACAGATCTACGTTCCAATACGCAAGGTAGAGCTTCTTATAGTATGGAATTTTTAAAGTACATTGAAGCACCTAGTTATATATCTAAAGATATAATAGAAATGCATTCTAAATAATAGATTTTTAAAATTTGTTACATTTTAAGTAAATACATTAAGGAATTTGATTGTGTCTAAAGAAAAATTTAAACGTTTAAAACCTCATTTAAATGTAGGTACAATTGGTCATGTTGATCATGGTAAAACAACTCTTACAGCGGCAATAACTACTGTTTTATCTAAAAAATATGGTGGTACAGCTAGAGCATTTGAACAGATAGATAATGCTCCAGAAGAGAAAGCCCGTGGTATTACCATTAATACTTCTCATGTTGAATATGATACTTCTATTAGACATTATGCACATGTTGATTGTCCTGGTCATGCTGATTATATTAAAAATATGGTTACTGGAGCAGCTCAGATGGATGGGGCAATATTAGTTGTTTCTGCTACTGATGGCCCTATGCCGCAAACACGTGAACATATTCTTTTAGGAAGACAAGTTGGTGTACCTTATATTGTAGTTTTTTTAAATAAATGTGATATGGTTGATGATGATGAATTGTTAGAATTAGTTGAGATGGAAGTGAGAGATTTATTATCAAAGTATAATTTTCCTGGTGATACGACACCTATTATTAGAGGATCAGCAATTAAGGCTTTAAATGGTGATTCTTTTTGGGAAAGTAAGATTTTAGATTTAGCGGATTGTTTGGATACATATATCCCCGAACCTAAGAGATTGATAGATCAGCCTTTTTTATTACCAATAGAAGATGTATTTTCTATATCTGGTCGTGGTACAGTTGTTACTGGTAGAGTAGAACAAGGAGTTGTTAGTATTGGTGAAGAAATAGAAATAGTTGGGATTAAACCAACAGTAAAAACTATTTGTACTGGTGTTGAAATGTTTCGTAAATTATTAGATGAAGCTAGAGCTGGAGAGAATGTTGGTATTTTATTAAGAGGTACAAAACGTGATGATATTGAACGTGGTCAGGTATTATCTAAACCTAATAGTATTAAACCATATATTAAGTTTGAATCAGAAGTTTATGTTTTATCTAAAGAGGAAGGTGGAAGACATACTCCTTTTTTTAATGGTTATCGTCCACAGTTTTATTTTCGTACTACAGACGTTACTGGTTCTATTGAATTACCATCAGGTGTTGAAATGGTTATGCCTGGAGATAATACTAAAATGTTTGTTACATTGATTCATCCTATTGCAATGTCTAGTGGTTTGCGTTTTGCTATTCGTGAAGGTGGTCGTACAGTTGGTGCTGGTATTGTTTCTAAAATTATTTCTTAAATAAATTATTTTTTTTATTTTATATGTTAAATAAATTATTTTTGTTTATATGATGTTTTTCTTGACTAATAATTTTCTTTAGGTTATTTTGTTGCATAAAATATTATTGGAGTTTTGTATCTATGCAAAAGCAAAGGATACGTATTCGTTTGAAAGCTTTCGATCATCGATTGATTGATCAATCTACTATAGAAATAGTGGAAACTGCTAAACGTACAGGTGCTCAGGTAAAAGGGCCTATACCTCTGCCTACGCGTAAAGAAAGATTTACTATATTAGTATCCCCTCATGTTAATAAAGATGCACGAGATCAATATGAGATATGTACTCATAAACGGTTAGTAGATATTGTTAAACCTACTGAAAAAACTGTAGATGCTCTTATGAAATTAGATTTAGCTGCGGGTGTAGATGTTCAAATTAGTTTAGGATAATTAAATATTATATTTTAAGGATTTTAAAAATAGATGTTAGGTTTGATTTGTAAAAAAATAGGTATTACTAGAATTTTTACTACGAATAATTTGTTTATTCCTGTATCAGTTTTAAAAATTGAAAATAATCGTGTAGTTCAGATTAAAAATATTCGTATAGATGGTTATGATGCGGTACAGGTATCTTATGGTAGGAAAAAAAATAATAGAATTTTAAGATCTGAAATAGGTCATTATGCTAAATCTAATGTAGATGTTGGTATTGGGTTATTTGAATTTCGTGTATCTAATATTAATGATTATTATTTAGGTCAAGTTATTAATTTAGATTTATTTTCGAATTTAAAATTAGTTGATGTTATTGGAATATCTAAAGGAAAAGGTTTTTCTGGAACTGTAAAGCGATGGAATTTTAAAACTCAAGATGCTACTCATGGTAATTCATTATCTCATCGTGCACCTGGATCTATTGGTCAAAATCAAAGTCCTGGTAGAGTATTTAAAGGCAAAAAAATGTCTGGTAGATTAGGTAATGAGCGTGTTACAATTCAAAATTTAAAAATATTTAGTATTGATTCAAAGCGTGATTTACTTTTGATCAATGGAATATTACCAGGTAAAAATGGGGGTAATTTAATTGTCAAACCATCTGTAAAAGGATATAGCAAAAATGGAATTATTAACTAAAGATAGTCTTGAATCTGTTGTTTTATCTGAAAATGTTTTTAATAAACCTTTTAAGGAATCTTTAATACATCAAGTTATTGTTTCTTTTCAAACTATGCATCGTCAAGGTAGTAAATCACAAAAATCTAGAGCTGAAGTTAAAGGTTCAAATAAAAAACCCTGGCGTCAAAAAGGTACTGGTCGTGCTCGTGCTGGCTCTGTAAAAAGTCCTATATGGAGATCTGGTGGTGTTACTTTTGCATCTAAACCTAAAAGATATATAAAAAAAATAAATAAGAAAATGTATAAGGAAGCTTTACGTAGTATTTTTTCTAAATTATTTTATCAAAATCGTTTGGTCTTACTAAAAGACTTTAGTATTAATAATTATAAGACTTTTTTATTAGTTAAAAAATTAAAAGATATGTCAATTAAATCAGTATTAATAATACTTTCTAATTATGATAAAAATTTATTTTTAGCATCTCGTAATCTTCACATGGTAAATATATGTACAACAAGAAGTATTAATCCAGTTAATCTTATTTTTTTTAAAAATATTATTTTGACAATTGATTCTTTAAAAAAAATTGAGGAAGATTTATTATGAATTCTATTATTAGATCTTTAAAAATTATAATATCTCAACATATATCAGAAAAGTCTTCTTTTATGTTGGAAAAAAATAATATTTTTATTTTTAGGGTTTTGAAAGATGCTAATAAATTAGAGATAAAATATGCTTTAGAGAAAATTTTTAATATTAAGGTTAAAAGTGTATATACACTTATTTTAAAGGGTAAAAAAAAGAAGCATGGTAAATATATAGGTAAACGAAATAGTTATAAGAAAGCTTATGTTACTTTGAAAAAAGGACAAAAATTGGATTTTATAGATATAGATAAGTAAATATATATTTTGGATAAATAATGACAATTATAAAATATAAACCAATTACTCCAGGTAAACGACATGCTGTTAAGGTTGTTAATTTTAATTTATATAAAGGCAGGCCATATTATAAATTATTATTTAAGAAAATTAAAACAGGTGGTCGTAATAATTTAGGTAGAATTACTGTACGTCATATAGGTGGTGGTCATAAAAGATTATATCGTAAAATAGATTTTAAAAGGAATAAATTTAATATTTTAGGAAAAGTTATAAGATTTGAATATGATCCTAATAGATCTGCAATAATAGCATTGATTTTATATAGTGATGGTGAACGTCGTTATATTTTAGCTCCTAAAGGTTTAAAGATAGGTAATGAGATTTTATCAGGTTTAAATGTTCCTATACAAATAGGCAATTCTTTACCACTGAGTAATATTCCTATAGGTAGTAATATTCATAATATTGAATCAAGACCTGGCAAGGGTGGTCAATATGTTAGGTCAGCTGGTAGTAGCGCACAATTAATTGCAAGAGATAATAAATATGTTACTGTAAGACTACGATCTAGTGAAATTCGTAAATTTTTTATTAATTGTTATGCTACACTTGGAGAAGTAGGTAATTCTGAACATATGCTTTGTTTTTTAGGCAAAGCTGGTATTTCTAGACGTAAAGGTATTAGACCTACTGTTAGGGGTACAGCTATGAATCCTATTGATCATCCTCATGGTGGAGGTGAGGGACGTAATTTTGGTAAACATCCTGTTTCACCATGGGGTTTGCAAACTAAAGGGAAGAAAACTAGACATAATAAAAGAACTGATAAGTATATTATTCGTAGACGTGTAAAATAAGGAGATATATTAATGCCTCGTTCTATTAGGAAGGGTCCTTTTATAGATTATCATTTATTAAAAAAAGTAAAAAATGCTATTAGAGATAAAGATAAAAAACTTTTAAAGACTTGGTCAAGAAGATCTACTATATTACCTAATATGATTGGTTTAACTATTTCTGTACATAATGGACGTTATCATATACCTATATATATCACTGATGAAATGGTAGGTCATAAATTAGGTGAATTTGCTCCTACACGTACCTATCGTGGGCATGTATTAGAAAAAAATATTAATAAAAATAAGGTTTAATTGGATAATAAATAAATGGAAGCAATAGCTAGACATCGTTATGTTAGAATATCAGCTCAAAAGGCAAGATTAGTAATTAATTTAATACGTGGTAAAAAAGTTATTAATGCATTAGATATTTTATTTTTTACTAATAATAAAGCTTCACGTATTATAAAAAAAATATTAATTAGTGCTTGTTCCAATGCTAAAATTATTAGTAGCATTGATATTAATGGATTGTTTATTTGTAAATCTTTTGTTGATGAAGGATCAAGAATAAAACGTACAATGCCTCGTGCTAGAGGTAGAGCTGATAGAATTTTAAAACGTACTAGTCATATTACTATTATTGTTTCTGATTATTAAATATATGAAATCATGAGGAAAAAAAATGGGTCAAAAAGTTCATCCAAATGGTATGCGATTAGGTATTATCAAAGAATGGAATTCTACTTGGTTTGCTAATACTAAGGAGTTTTCAATTAATTTAAATAATGATTTTAAAGTTCGTCAATTTTTGAAGAAAGAATTAGTAAAGGCTTATGTTTCTCGTATAGTTATTGAAAGATTAGCAAAAAATATTCGTGTTACTATTTATACTGCTAGGCCAGGAATAATTATAGGTAAAAAAGGTGAAGATGTTGATAAATTACGTAGTATGATTTCTAAAATTACAGGTGTTCCTACACAAGTAAATATATCTGAGGTTAGAAAACCCGAGTTAGATGCTAAATTAGTTGCTGATAATATTAGTGTACAATTAGAACGTCGTGCTATGTTTCGTAGAGTAATAAAACGTTCAATTCAAAATGCAATGCGATTGGGTGCTTATGGAATTAAAGTAGAAGTTAGTGGGCGTTTAGGAGGTGTAGAAATTGCACGTACTGAATGGTATAAAGAAGGTCGTGTTCCTTTACATACTTTACGTGCTGATATTGATTATAGTTTTACAGAAGCTCTTACTACATACGGTATTATTGGTATTAAGGTTTGGATTTTTAAAGGAGAAATTTTTAATTCTATAAATTCATCTAAAATATGTAATAAATCATTTTTTAAGCCTAAAAATAATATTCGTACAAATCGTAAGTAATATGGAAAATAAAAATGTTACAACCTAAACGTACAAAATATAGGAAAATGCAAAGAGGACGTAATAAAGGTTTTAAGATAAATAGTGTCATTAATTTTGGTAATTTTGCTATAAAAGCTGTTACTAGGGGTTGTATAACTTCAAGACAAATTGAAGCCACTAGGCGTGTAATTAGTAGATCTGTAAAACGTCAGGGTAGAATATGGATTTGTATATTTCCTGATAGACCGTTTACTAAAAAACCCTTAGAGGTGCGTATGGGTAAGGGTAAGGGTAATATTGAATATTGGGGTTGTTATGTTCAACCAGGTAAAATTTTATATGAAATAGCTGATATTAGTGAAGAATTAGCTCATAACGCTTTTAAATTAGCATCTTCTAAATTGCCTGTTAAAGTTATTTTTATTAAAAAAGGATATTCTAATGAAATCACCTGTATTATATAATAGAAATATTAATAATTTGAATTATGAATTAGTAAGTTTATATAAAAAACAATTTAATTTACGTATGCAAGTTTCTTCTGGGAAATCAAATAAAACACATTTATTAAAAGATAATCGTCGTAATATAGCTCGTGTAAAGACTATTATCAATAAAGGATAATTTTTTAATATGAAACGTAAAATTAAATTATTAAGATGTAAAGTAATTAGTAATAAAATGAATAAATCAATTGTTGTTTGTGTAGAGAGATTAGTAAAACATCCTTTATATGGTAAATTTTTAAAAAAAACTACAAAATTGCATGTACATGATGAAAATAATCAATGTATGGTTGGTGATATAGTTGATATTTATGAATGTAAACCTATATCAAAAACTAAATCTTGGTGTTTGTTTAAAATAGTTTAATATTAATAATATATATTTATTGTGTTTTTTTTAAATTATATGTTATATTGTTTTACTACGTTATTTTTTGGATTTTTTATGATTCAGGAACAAAGTTTATTACATGTAGCTGATAATTCTGGTGCTCGTTTAGTGTTGTGTATAAAGGTATTTGGTGGTACTCATCGTCGTTATGCCAATATAGGTGATATAATAAAAATTAGTGTTAAAGAGGTTTCTTTTAATTCTAAAGTGAAAAAGGGAGAAGTGCTTAAAGCCGTTATTGTGCGTACAAAAAAAGGAATACGTAGATATGATGGTTCTTTAATTAGATTTGATAGTAATTCCTGTGTTGTATTAAATAATAATGATCAACTTATAGGTACTAGGGTTTTTGGTCCGGTTACTCGTGAATTACGTAATAATAAATTTATGAAGATTGTTTCATTAGCTCCTGATGTTTATTAATAAGGATTATTTTTATAATGTCATTAAAGATAAAATGTAATGATGTTGTTGTTGTTACGACTGGTAAAGATAAAGGTAAAAAAGGTAAAGTTAAGATTATTTATTCTTCTAAAAAGATTATAGTTGAAGGAATTAATATAGTTAAAAAACATCAAAAATCTAATTCTAAGTTGAAGAATTCTGTTTCTGGGATAGTAAAAAAAGAATCACCTATATCAATATCTAATGTAGCTTATTTTAGTTTTAAACATAATCGTGCTGATCGAATAGGGTTTAAATTTATTGATGGTAAAAAATATCGTTTTTTGAAATCTACAGGAGAAATTATTAAGTAATTTTAATTTTAATAAGAGATGTGTAATTTATATAAATTTTTCCGTACAGATGCAATTTTGATATTAATGAAGAAATTTAAATATACTTCTGTTATGCAGGTACCTACAATTAAAAAAATTGTGTTGAATATGGGTATAGGAGAGGCTGTATTTAATAAAAAGATAATTGTTTATGCAATTAAAAATTTAACTGATATTACAGGTCAAAAGCCTTTGGTTATAAAGGCTAAAAGATCTATTGCACAATTTAAGATTCGTCAGGGTTTACCTATTGGTTGTAAAGTTACTTTAAGAAATAAAAAGATGTGGGATTTTTTGTATAAATTGATATCCATATCTATACCTCGTATTAGAGATTTTAGAGGTTTTTCTATTAAGTCTTTTGATGGAAGAGGTAATTATAATATGGGTATACATGAACAAATTATATTTCCCGAAATAGATTATGATAAAATAGATGAAATTAGAGGTTTAGATATAAATATAATCACTACTGCCAAGCAGGATAATGAAGGACGTTTTTTATTAGAATTATTTAATTTTCCTTTTAAAAAATAAAGGTAGTTTTATGGCAAAACAATCAATGATAGCACGAGAAAAAAAAAGAATTAAATTAGTAAATAAATTTTTTGATAAACGAAATAAATTAAAGTGTATTATATCTAATATATATTCTTCACAAGAAGAAAAATGGTATGCAATGTTAAAATTACAGATGTTGCCTCGTGATTCTAGTAGATCTAGAATACGTAATCGTTGCAATCAAACTGGTAGACCTCATGCTTATTTAAGAAAATTTGGTTTAAGTCGTATGAAAGTTAGAGAGTCTGCTATGATAGGTGATATTCCAGGTTTGAGAAAAGCTAGTTGGTAGAATTTTATAAGGGTTAATATTAATTATGAGTTTACATGATCCTATTTCAGATATGTTAGTTTCTATAAGTAATGGTCAAAAATCAAATAAAATTTTAATATTTGTTCCTAATTCAAATATTAAAAGAAATATTCTTTTAGTTTTAAAAAATGAAGGATATATAATAGATTTTGAATTAAATGGTTATTTTATTAAAATTTTTCTTAAATATTTTAATGACAAATCTGTTATTGAATATATTAAACGTGTTAGTTCACCAGGTTTACGTGTATATAAACCTACTAATCAATTACCTAATGTTCTTTCTGGTTTTGGTATTGCTATAATATCTACATCGCAGGGTGTTATGACTGATAAAGATGCTCGTAAAAAAGGTATTGGAGGTGAAATAATATGTTATGTTGCTTGATGAGGTTAGGTTAAAATGTCTCGTATTGCAAAAGCTATTGTAATTGTACCAGATACTCTTAGAGTATTTTTAAGTGATTTTTTTTTGATTATAGAAGGTGATAAAGGCAAGTTATTATTTAAAATGAATAAATTTGTTAATGTAAATTTTTTAAATAATATTTTTAGTTTTTCTCCTAAAGTAAATAATAAACATGCTTGGGCTTGCGCTGGTACTGTTAGATCGATAGTAAATTCTATGGTTATTGGTTTAACTAAGGGTTTTATTAAGAGGTTACAGTTGGTAGGTGTTGGATATAAAGCATATTTAGAGAATAATTATCTTAATATGTTTTTAGGATATTCTCACCCTATAAAATATTTAGTTCCCAAAAATGTATTTATTGAATGTCCATCCTCTACTGATATAATTTTAAAAAGTATAGATAAGCAATTGGTTGGTCAGGTTTCTGCTATTATTCGTTCTTATAAGAAACCTGAAGTATATAAAGGTAAGGGGATTAGATATTTTAATGAAACAATTTTAATAAAAGAAGCTAAAAAAAGTAAGTAAAAATTTTATGAATAAAAAAAAATCTAGACTAGTAAGAGCTAATAGAATACGATATAAATTCAAGAAGGATAATGTTTTTCGTTTAGTTGTTCATAGAACCTATCGTCATATTTATGCTCAGATTATTTCTTCTGATAGTTGTAATGTATTAGTATCAGCATCTACTACTGAGAATAAGATATTTAAATTAATTAAAAATACTGGAAATATAAGTGCAGCGGTTATAGTTGGAAAAAAAATTGCAAAGCGTTCTATAAATAAAGGTATAGTTAAAGTATCTTTTGATCGTTCCGGATTTAAATATCATGGTCGTATTAAAGCTTTAGCTGATGCTGCAAGAGAATTTGGTCTTAAGTTTTGAGATAAGGATGTTTTATGTTACAAATTGATAGACAATTAACAGAATTACAGGAAAAATTAATAGCAGTTAATAGAGTATCTAAAACAGTTAAAGGTGGTCGTGTATTTTCGTTTACTGCATTGACTGTAATTGGAAATGGTAATGGTAAAGTTGGTTTTGGTTATGGAAAAGCACGTGAAGTACCATCAGCTATTCAAAAATCTATGGATAAAGCACGTAAGAATATGATAACAATTATATTAAAAGACTATACTTTACAACATGAAATAAAAGGAGTACATACTGGTTCTCATGTATTTATGAAACCCGCTTCTAAAGGAACAGGAATTATAGCTGGTGGGGCTATGAGATCGGTATTAGAAGTCGCTGGTGTTCATAATGTATTAGCTAAAGCTTATGGTTCTACTAATCCAATAAATATGGTAAGAGCTACTATTAATGCATTAATGAGTATGAAATATCCTTCTATTATTGCTGCTAAAAGGGGTAAAATGATAGATGATTTATTAAATTAATCAGGAAATAAATTATATGTCAAATAAAATAACAATATTACAAAAACGTAGTTCAATTGGTGTTATAAAAAAACATAAATTAATTCTTTTGGGTTTAGGTTTAAGAGGTGTAGGTCATATTGTAAAACGTATTAATAATTCGTCAATTTTGGGTATGATTAAAAAGATTTCATATTTAGTTGAAATTTTGAGGTAAGTTGATAATGTATTTAAATAATTTTCATGTATATCGTGGTGTTAATAAATCAATAAAGCGATTAGGAAGAGGTATAGGATCTGGTTGGGGTAAGACATGTGGTAAAGGTCATAAAGGTCAAAAATCTCGTAGTGGTGGTAAAATACGTAGGGGTTTTGAGGGGGGGCAAACTCCTCTTTATCGAAGATTACCAAAATTTGGTTTTCGTTCTCGTAAATCTTTGTATAGAGTAGAAGTTAGATTATCAGAATTAAATAAAGTAAAAACAAGTTTTATAGATCTTAAGGCTTTAAAAAGAGATAATATAGTTTCTTATAATGTAAATCATGTTAAAGTTATATTATCTGGTAAAATTTTATCTGTTGTTACATTACATTCTTTATCTGTAACTGAAGGTGCCAGAAAAGCTATTGAATTAATAGGCGGTAAAGTTGAATTTTAATTTATTTTATTTTAATGGATTAGTTTCTAATGATTAAAAAATTATCATCTAACATTAAAGGTATTAAGAATTCTTTTTATGAGTTAAAGAATAGATTGTTATTTGTTGTTATTTCTTTAATTGTTTTTCGTATTGGTTCTTTTATACCAATACCAGGTATTGATTCTTCTGTTATAAGTAAACTTTTAGAAAAACAATCTGGTACAATTATTGATATGTTTAATGTTTTTTCTGGTGGTGCATTAAGCAGAGCATCGATATTTGCATTAGGTATAATGCCTTATATATCAGCATCCATCATTATTCAATTATTATCTATTATTGTACCGTATTTATCAGATTTAAAAAAAGAAGGTGAATTAGGTAGATGTAAAATAAATCAGTATATTCGTTATACTACTTTTATATTGTCTATATTTCAATCAATTGGTGTTATTATTGGAATATCTAGTATCCCTAGCATGCAAAAATTGATTATTAACACTAATTTTATTTTTTATTTTGTATCTGTAACTAGTTTAGTAACAGGTACTGTTTTTCTTATGTGGTTAGGAGAAATGATAAGTGATAAGGGTATAGGAAATGGTATTTCTATTATAATTTTTACAGGAATTGTTTCTGGATTGCCATTGTCTATTAAAAATACCCTAGAACAATTTAAACAGGGTGATGTTGGTGTTTTTTCTTTTCTTTTGATGATATTATTAATATTTTTTATTACATATTTTGTTATTTTTATAGAACATGGTCAACGTCGTATTTTAGTTCATTATGCTAAGAGACAACAGGGTCGTCGTATGTATGTATCACAAAGCACTCATTTACCTTTAAAAATAAATATGTCAGGTGTAATACCAGCTATTTTTGCGTCTAGTGTTATAATTTTTCCAGTCACTTTAATTTCTTGGTTTGGTGGAATTGCTCATTTGCATTGGTTGATATCTTTATCTTATCTTTTACAACCTGGAAAACCTATTTATGTTATTTTGTATGTTATTTTTATAGTATTTTTTTGTTTTTTTTATACTTCATTGATATTTAATCCTCGGGATACTTCTGACACTTTAAAAAAATCTGGTGCTTTTATACCTGGTATAAGACCTGGAGAACAAACTGCCAAGTATATTAATAAAATTATGGTTAGATTAACTTTATTTGGTTCGTTTTATATTACTTTTATTTGTCTTATTCCTGATTTTATGCGTTTTATTATGAATGTACCATTTTATTTTGGTGGTACATCTTTATTGATTGTTGTTGTCGTTATAATAGAGTTTATATCTCAAATTCAAACTATGTTAATGTCTACTCAATATGAATCTGCTTTAAAAAAAGCTAATTTAAGACATTATAATAATTGAATAAAATAGTATTTTGAATTATATATTAGGGATTTAAAATGAAGGTTCGTACTTCAGTTAAAAAGTTTTGTAAAAATTGTAGAATTATTCGTCGTCATGGAGTTGTTCGTGTATATTGTAAATTACACCCAAAACATAAGCAAAGACAGGGTTAATTTTTTTTGTTATTTATTAAATAATTTATGATTATAAAATATATATTTTACAATGAGGTGCTTAGTGGTTCGTATAGTTAATATTAATATACCAGATAATAAGTCTGTAATTGTTGGTTTAGAAATGATTTATGGAATAGGAAAATCTAGATCCAAGAATATATGTTCAAATATTGGAATTTTAGGTGATACTAAGATATGTAATTTATCTAATAATCAAATGGAATCTTTGAGAAAAGAAGTTTCTAGATATTTAGTTGAAGGTGATTTACGTCGTGAAGTTAATTTAAATATTAAACGTTTAATTGATTTAGGTTGTTATCGGGGATTGCGTCATCGACATAATTTACCTGTACATGGTCAAAGAACTAGAACTAATGCTCGTACTTGTAAAGGTCCTCGTAAATTGATTAAGAAAAAATAATTCAGGAATTAAATAATGGTAAAATCAAGAATAAAAATTCGTAAAAAAATAAAAAAACAAATAATTGATGGTATAGCTCATATTCATACTTCTTTTAATAATACTGTAGTTACTATAACTGATAGACATGGTAATACATTAGGTTGGGCTACAGCTGGAGGTTCTGGTTTTCGTGGTTCACGTAAATCTACTCCTTTTGCTGCACAAGTTGCCGCGGAAAAATGTGCTGAGTTTGTAAAGGATTATGGTGTTAAAAATTTAGAGGTTATGGTGAAAGGCCCCGGTCCTGGAAGAGAATCTACAATTAGAGCTTTAAATTCTGCTGGATTTAATATTACGAATATAACTGATGTGACTCCTATACCTCATAATGGTTGTCGATCCCCAAAAAGAAGACGAGTATAATTTAATTACAAGTAAAAATAAAGGTAATATATGGCTAAATATTTAGGTCCCAAATTAAGAATAAGTCGAAGGGAAGGTATTGATTTGTTTCTTAAATCTGGATTAAAAATTATTGATAGTAAATGTAAAATTAATCAATTACCTGGAGAACATGGTATTAAAAAAAACCGTTTATCTGATTATGGTATTCAATTACGAGAAAAACAAAAATTAAAACGTATATATGGTGTTTTAGAAAAACAATTTCGTAATTATTATAAAAAAGCATTTCGTTTAAAGGGTAATACTGGTGAAAATATATTACGTTTATTAGAGAGTAGATTGGATAATATTGTTTATAGAATGGGGTTTAGTTGTACAAGAGCTGAAGCTAGACAATTGGTTTGCCATAAATCTATTATAGTAAATGATTGTGTAGTTAACATACCATCATATAATGTTTTAATAAATGATAAAATTGTTGTTTGTGATAGATCTAAAAAACAATTACGTATAAAAACATCTATTGAACTTTCAGAACAACGTGAATTACCTGATTGGTTAAAAGTAAATAAGGATAGTATGGAAGGTGTTGTAAAACGTATTCCAAAACGTGATGATTTATATTCTGATATTAATGAACATATGATTGTTGAATTTTATTCTAAATAAAATATTTTAGGGGATTGTAATGCAGAATGGTTCTACTATGTCTTTTCTAAAACCTCGTATTGTTAATATTGAACATATAAGTATTACTCATGCAAAAGTTATTTTAGAACCATTAGAGCGTGGTTTTGGTTATACATTAGGTAATGCCTTGAGAAGGGTATTATTATCTTCTATGCCAGGTTGTGCTGTTACTGAAGTTGAAATAGATGGTATATTGCATGAATATAGTAATAAAAAAGGTATTAGGGAAGATATTTTAGAAATTTTATTAAATTTAAAAGGATTAGCTATTAAAATTCATGAAAAAGATAATGCTCATTTAACTTTAAATAAGTTTGGTATAGGTACTGTTTTGGCTTCAGATATTGAACATGATAATACTATAGAAATAGTTAATAAAAATCATGTAATTTGTAATTTAACAGATGAATCTTCTTTTATTAATATGAAAATTAAAGTACAGCGAGGAAGAGGTTATGTTCCAGTTTCTTCTAGAATATCTGTTAAAGATGAAAATTTTTCTATTGGTAAATTATTAATTGATGCTTGTTATAGTCCTGTGGATAGAATTAGTTATAATGTTGAAGCAGCTCGTGTTGAACATCGTACTGATTTGGATAGATTAATAATAGAGTTAGAAACTAATGGAACTATTGAACCTGATGAGGCTATTAGAAGAGCTGCTACTATATTATCTGATCAATTAGAATCTTTTATTTATTTGCGTGATATGCATTATTCGGAAGTTGAAGAAGAAAAACCTGAATTTGATCCTATACTAATGAGATCTGTTGATGATTTAGAATTAACTGTTAGATCTGCAAATTGTTTAAAAGCTGAATCTATTCATTATATTGGTGATTTAGTGCAACGTACAGAGGTTGAGTTATTGAAAACCCCAAATCTTGGTAAAAAGTCATTAACTGAAATTAAAGATGTATTGTCTTCTAAAGGTTTATCATTGGGAATAAGATTAGAAAATTGGCCTCCTGTAGATATTAATAATAAATGATTTATTATTTTTCATTTTTTTTTGTTTTATAAAAGTGGGTTAAATTATTATGCGTCATTTTAAATCCGGTCGTAAATTAAATCGTAATTCTTCTCATCGTGATGCTATGTTACGTAATATGGCTAGATCTTTGATTATTTATGAAATTATTCAAACTACTTTATCTAAGGCTAAAGAATTACGTAGTTTTATTGAAAAATTAATAACTATAGCTAAGATTGATACGGTTGCTAATAGAAGAATAATATTTGCTTGTTTACGTGATAAGGTAATTGTGACTAAATTATTTAAAGATATATCTTCTAGATATCAAAATAGATATGGGGGATATACTAGAATATTAAAAAATAATTTTAGGAGTAGTGATAATACTAATATGGCTTTTATTGAACTTATGGATCGTTATGACTAATTTGACAATAATTTTATATTTTTTAATTTAAAATATCACCTATTTTAAACCATTTTTTATTGGATAAAATTAAATTTTTTATTTCCATTTTTTTTTTTCCAGGTATTTGTATAACTTTTAAATTTAATATTCCATCATTTAAAATTATTTTTATTCCATTTTTGTTAATGGAAATAATTTGTCCTTTTTTAAAAGATTTTTTATTATTTTTTTTTTCTAAAATATTTGCTTTCCATAATTTTATTTTTATTTTATTTAATTTGAAATAACATACTGGCCATGGATTAAATGCACGTATATTTCTTTCTATTTCTTTACTATTTTTATGCCAATTTATTTTTGCTTCTTTTTTTTTAATTTTGTATGCATATGTTGCTTTTAAATTATTTTGTTTAATAGGTATTATTTTTTTATTTTTTATTTTTTTTATAATTTTTAACATACTTTTGGAACCTAATTTCATAAGTTTTTTAGTTAGAGATTCACTGTTATCTTTTTTTTTAATTTTGCATGTTTTTTTGTATAATATATCACCTTCATCTAATTTATCGTTCATTTGTATTATTGAAATACCAGATTTATTATCTCCATTTTGTATTGATCTTTGTATAGGCGCTGCTCCTCTCCATTTAGGCAATAAAGATGCATGTATGTTTATAGAGTTTATTTTAGGTATTTTTAATATTTTTTTTGGTATGATTAACCCATATGATACTGTTATTATAAGATCAATATCAAAGTAATATATTTTTTTAATATTATTTAATTCTTTTATAGATTTTGGACTATAAATTGGAATATTATATTTTTTATTTATAATTTTTATTTTTGAATAATATTCTTTGTTAAATCTTTTATTAAGTTTAGTAAATATTCCAATTATGTTATATTTATTTTTTATCAATGTTTTTAAATGATATAAAGCAAACCTTGATGTTCCAAAAAAAAGTATTTTTAATTTTTTTTTCATATTATTGTTGATATTTAATATAATAATTAATATCTTTAATTTTTTTTTTATAATCTAAAATCAATTTTCCATTTAGATGATCTATTTCATGTTGTATACATATAGATAATAAATCATGTGCGTTTATTTTATACGTTTTACCGTTACAATTCATTGTGTTTATTTTTATATATTTATATCTATTTATAGATATTTTTATATTTGGAATGGATAAACAACCTTCTTTTATAGATATTGTTCCATATTTTTTTATTATTTTAGGGTTAATTAATATTATTGGTTTTGTTTGATCTTTTGATATATCTATAACTATAATTTTTTTATGTATATTAATTTGTGTTGCTGCTAGTCCTATACCTTTATTAATATACATAACTTTTAGCATATTTTTTATAATATTTTTGATCTTATTATTAAAATTATTTATTTTTGATGCTTTTATTCTTAATCTTATATCTGGATGTATTAGTATTTTTGGTATTAACATTTTTTTTTGAATGATTTTCTATGATATTTATTTTTACATATTTTATCTATGTTTTTTATATAAGTAAAATTATTATATGTTTGTTTGTTTTTTATTTTTTTTATATTTGTGTGTATAATATATTTTATTTATTTAATTTTATGTTTATTAAAAGATTATTTTTTATTTAACATTTTTTTTTAACTTAATAGATTTAATTATTGTGTGAAAATTTATTAATATTTTAAAAATAAAAAAATATATTTTAGTAATTTTTTTATATCAAATGTATTTTATTATTTTTAATTTATTTAAATATAAATTATATATAATTTTTTTATTTTATCCTGGCTGATATAGTTTAGTTGGAAAAACATACTCTTGGTATGAGTATATCCTCAGTTCGATTCTGAGTATCAGCATTAAGGATATATTTTTTATTTGTAATATTCTCTTATTTTTATTTTTTTATATTTTAATATTAATTATGTTAAAAGTACAATTATATGATTAGTGTTATTTTATTTGTATTTGTTGATTTTTTGTTTATTTTTATTTTGGGTTTTTTTAATTTTTTTTAATAATTTTTATTTTTTAATTTTATTTTTTGGTATTTTTGGTGGTTTAGGTTTCTTGATATCTTTATTTTTATCCCAATGTATTATTTTACATTTTATTAATGATTGCATAATAAAATATTCTAAAATAATTTAGAATGTATTTTATTTAAAATTTTCTATGATTAATTTAATATTTTAGGCATTAATATGTCTTAAATTATTATTTATAAAGTTTGTGATATTAATGTTTTTGCTACAGGGGTTTTTTGTAATTTTTCATTAATGGTTTTATTTACCTGTTTATTAAAAAAATTAACTAAAAATGAAATTTAAGTTATGATTGTTTATTAGATTAGTAATTTATACAATTGTGATATGGTTACAATGGTTTTATTTTAATTTATTTTAAATATATTTGTTATTTTTTTTTTATTATTTATTTTTTAATAATAAAGATAATTATTATCTGTTTACTATTTATAGTAATTAATAATATTTTATTATTATCTTTTATTTTAAAATTATTTTTTTGGAGTTTTAGCGATTATTATAGTTATGTCTTCTTTTAGAAGAGTTGAATTTTATACTGATGCTAATTATGTAAAATTAATATGTTTATATAAAATGATGTCAGTATTAAGATCTATTAGGGGTTTATATAATTTTAGTAATAGTGAATTATTTTCTGTTTTAAAATGTTTTTTTATTAAGGTTAACAAAAATTTTTGATTAAATTTATTTATTACTTATTCTTTTTTGGATAAATGTATTAATGTTTTATTGAACGGTGTATTTATTTAATAATATTAACTAAAATATTAATATCTTTATTTTATATTTTTAATTTATATGTTACTATTAGTTTTATGATGTTTACTTTTATTAAAATTTATTTATATTTAATTTTTATCAATTTTTAATAAAATGTTCTTTTTTATAAAAAAGTTCTTGAGATTAATAAATATATATGTAAAATCCAACATTATGTAAAACGAGATGCAGTTCTGTTTATGTATATATGGCATTTTAGTAGAGAAGTTCAGAGTAAAGATGTTGTTTTATTTTCCTTGCCGAACCTTAAATTAGTGCCTTATTCATTAATATCTCTGTTTTCGATTTATTTTTTTTTTTTTTTGGAAAACAAAATTTTTAAGGAAAATATAATGGCAAAAATTAAAGGTCAAGTTAAATGGTTTAATGAATCTAAAGGTTTTGGTTTTATTACTCCTTCTGATGGTAGTAAAGATGTTTTTGTACATTTCTCTGCAATTCAAGGCAATGGTTTTAAAACTTTGACTGAAGGGCAAAATGTTGAATTTGAAATTCAAGATGGTCAAAAAGGTCCAGCAGCTGTTAATGTAGTGGCTATATAGTAATTTTTGTTAATTTTATAATTAATAGTAAATTGTTTTATTAAGAACTAGCGTTTATCGCTAGTTCTTTTTTATTGTTTTATTTTTTATCGTATTTGTTTAATCATAGATATAAAATTTTTACCATTTAATGATGCATTTCCTATTAGAGCACCATCAACATCAGGTTGTTTTATTATTTCATGAAAATTATTTATATTAACAGATCCTCCATATTGTATTATAGTTTTATTGTATAGTTCTTTATGTTTTTTATATATATATGATTTTATATATTTACTTATTTTTTGTATTTCTCTTGGTTCTGGAGATTTATTTGTACCTATTGCCCATATAGGTTCATATGCAATTATTAATTTTTTTAATAATTTTGTTTTAGTTTTTTTTAATATAAATTTTATTTGTTTTATACATATTTTTTTAGTTTGATTATTTTGATATTCTGCATAATTTTCACCTATACATAAAATTGGTATTAATCCGTTATTATTTACTAAATTAAATTTTTTTTCTACAATATTATTTTTTTCATTGTGATATATTCTTCTTTCTGAATGTCCTATAATGACATATTTTATTCCTATATCTTTTAACATCATTATTGATGTTTCCCCAGTATATGCACCTGATAAATGTAAATCGATATTTTGAGCTGCTAATTTTATATTTATTTTATTTATTTTTTTTTTAGTATAATCTAAATAAATTAATGGAGGTGCTATAATTATTTTTATATTTTTAATTTTATCTATTATGTTTTTGTATTTTTTTATTAATTTTTTTATTTTTTTTTTTGTTCCGTTTAATTTCCAATTTGTTAAAATTAATATTTTTTTCATCTAATTATCCTAATAAAATTATTATTTTATTTTAAAATATTTTTATTTTTTATGTTACCAATATAATTCCGTTGTTATCTCTCCTTCTTCATTAAATCTTTTTTTTAATTTTTTTTCATCAATTAAAAATTTTTGTGTATCTTTAACCATTCCTGGATTACCACATAACATAATTTGACTTTCTTTATTTATTTTTAAATTAATAGATTTTTCAATTATTCCTTGTTTTATTAATTTGGGTATATGACCATTAATTGTATTTTTATTTATTTCTCTACTTGTTATTTTAACATAATGTAATTTGTTAAAATTTTCATTTTGTAAATTTTGTATTAATTTTATATAATTAAAATCTTCATATTTTCTAACTGCATGTACTAATACTATATTTTCAAATTTTGTTAATTGTTTTTTATTTTGTAGAATTGATAAGTATGGTCCTATAGCTGTTCCTGTTGCAAACATCCATAAAATTTTACAACTTGGAATATTGTTTATTGTAAAATTTCCTATAGCATTTTTACTGATTAAAATTTCATCTTTTATTTTTAATGTTTGTAATTTTGTAGTCAAATAACCATTATTTATTTTAACTATATAGAATTCTAAATTTTTATTATCTGGTGAATTAACATATGAATATGCTCTTTGTATTATTCTTTTTTTTTTATCTTGTATTGCTAATTTTGTGAATTGTCCTGCTACAAAATTATTAATAGGTGCATTTAAAATTATGCTAAAAAGTCTATTGTTCCAATGTAATATTTTAATTATTTTTCCCTTTACCCATGTAGTCATTGTTAGTTCCTTTTATATTTTTTAATATTTGTTAATAGTATATTATTTTTTAATAAAAGTTTTTATTTTTAGTTTATTATTTCTTTTACAATTAAGTATATATTAATAGTAATGATAAATGTTACAATAACCCAACCTGTTTTTTGTAAAAATTTTGAGTTTACTAATTCTCCCATTATTTTTTTATTTCCAGTAAAAGATAATAATGGTATTAATGCTAATGAAATTCCAAAACTTAGTAATACTTGGCTTATGATTAAAATAGTTGTTGGGTTTAATTTTATCAAAATTATAATAAAAGATGGTAAAATTGTTATTATTCTTCGTATCCATACTGGTATATAGAAATTAATAAACCCTTGCATCATTATTTGTCCGGCTAGTGTTCCTACTACCGTTGATGATATTCCAGCTGCTATTAAGCTTAATCCAAAAATAGTAGCAGCAGCTTGATTTAATAGTGGTTTTAATGTTAAATATGCTTGGTTTAAATCTGTTATTTTTATAACACCATGATAATAAAATACTGCAGATGATGTTGCAAGCATGGCTAAATTTATGAAACTAGCTATTGTCATAGCTAGAGCTATATCTATTTTAGTGGATGAATATAATTCTTTTTTTGTTCCTATATTTGTTTTATATTGTGTAAGAGATGAATGTAAATAAATTACATGTGGCATAATTGTTGCACCTAATATTCCTGCAGATAAAAAAACTGCATTTGTAGTTGGTAATGAAGGAATAATTAATCCTTTTATTAGTAATGATAATTTAGGTTTTGAATAAAATAATTCTATTAAATATGCAGTTGCTACTAGTAGTAATAATATTCCTATTATTATTTCTAAGGTTTTTTGTCCTTTTTTTTGTATTGTTAATATTAAAAATGTTAATATACCAACTATAATTGCACTTTTGGGTAAACTTATGTTTGTTATTAATTTTATTCCGATTGTAGCTCCTAAAAATTCGGCTAAATCTGTTGCCATTGCGATTATTTCCGCTTGTATCCAGTAAAACCATACTATTGGTTTTGGAAAATTATCTCTTATATGTTCTGCAAGATTTTTATTTGTTGCTATGCCCAGTTTTGCAGACATTAGTTGTATTAAAATAGCCATTATGTTAGCTAATGTTACAACCCATAAAAGAGTATACCCATATGCTGCTCCAGCTTGTATATTAGTAGCAAAATTTCCTGGATCTATATAACCAATAGCGGCTATGAATGCTGGGCCTAATATTATTAGTTTATTTGTTTTATTAGATTTATTTTTATTTTTTTGTATCATTATTTCATTTAAAATAAATTAAATATTTTAATAATGTTAATAACATAACATATTTGTTGTAATAATTTTATTTAGTATTTAATTAAATATATATTTTTATTAAAAATATAATTTTATATGTAATTTTTTTATATTTTTTAGTAAATTTTATTATTATTTATATATTTTATTGAATTTTCTATTCTTTCTAATGATTTATATTTTCCTAATAAAAATAAAATTAAAGATAAATTTGGAGATTTTGTTTTACCGGTTATTGAAATTCTTAATGGCATGTTTAAATCTATGATATTTAATTTTAATTTTTTGATAGTTTTTTTTAATTTTAATTGAATATTTGATTCATTCCATATTTTTATTGATGAAAACTCTTTTTTTATATATTTTAGTGGTTTAATTGAATTTTTACATAGATAATTATTTTTTTTTAATTTTATATTTTTATATAAATAATTCGATTGTTTTATAATTTCTTTAAAAGTTTTACATCTAGGTATAAATATTTTTAAAATATTAATTTCTAAATTATTTTTTTTAATTTTATTTAATTTCATATAATTTTTAAAATGTTTTATAATTATTTTTTTGTTTAAATTTTTTAAATAGTGATGATTTAACCAATTTAGTTTTTTTTTATTTAACAAACTTGCTGATTTACTAATTTTTTTAAAATTAAATAGTTCTTTCATCTCAGTTACATTAAAAATTTCTTTATTTCCGTAAGACCATCCTAGTCGTATTAAATAATTTAATAATGCTTCTGGCAAATAACCATTTTTTTTATATTCAAAAATACTTTTAGTATTTTTTCTTTTTGACATCTTTTCACCGTTTTCATTAAGTATAATAGGAAGATGTGCATATATTGGAGGTTTTATTCCTATTGCATTTAAAATATTTATTTGTTTTGGTGTATTACTTATATGTTCTTCACCTCTAATAACATGAGTAATTTTCATATCCCAATCATCTATGGCTACACAAAAATTATATGTTGGTATACCATTACTTCTTTGTATAATTAAGTCGTCTAATTCTTTATTTTTAATTTTTATTTTTCCTCTTATTTGATCTTTAAATACTACTTCTCCAAATTTAGGATTTTTAAATCTTATTACATATTTGTTTTTTTTGTTTTTATTTTCGTTATATCTACATAAATTATCATAATGAGGTTTTATTTTGTTTTTTAATTGATATTTTTTTAGATTTTCTAATCTATTTTTTGAACAATAGCACTTATAAGCCTGTTTATTTATTAACATTTTTTTTATTATTTTATTATATTTTTTAATTCTTTTTGATTGAAAATATATATTTTCATTCCAATTTATTCCCATCCATTTCATATGTTTTATTATTTTTTTTACAAAATATTGTTTTGAACTTTTTGTGTTTGTATCTTCAAAACGAAGTATAAATGATCCGTTATTTTTTTGTGCGAATAACCAAGAATATAATGCTGTTCTTGCACCTCCTAGGTGTAATAACCCGGTTGGGCTGGGAGCAAATCTAGTTTTTATTTTCATATTATTTTAAATTTATAAAATTAAAATATTTGGTATTATTAATTATATAATAATTTTATATTTAATTTTTATTAAATTTTTATTTTTTTATTTTTTGATTATAGTATAATTTAATTAAATGTTATATGGGTGATTAGCTCAGTTGGTAGAGCGTCTCTTTTACACGGAGAAGGTCGGCGGTTCGAATCCGTCATTACCCAATTTTAAAATTGGGGGTCGTTAGCTCAGTTGGTAGAGCAGTTGACTTTTAATCAATTGGTCGCAGGTTCGAATCCTGCACGACCCATTTTTAATTTTTATATTTTATATAGATTTTTTTGTTTAGTTTTTTTATTATTTTTTTATTTTTGTAGATATATTTTATTATATTTTTAGCTATTTTTTTTCCTATTTTTTTAATTGATAATAATTTTTTAATATTAACATTTAAGAATTTTTTTATTGAATTTAATTTTGTTGCGATGTTTTTTGCATTTGTTTTTCCTAATCCATTTATGTTTAATGAATATAAAAAATTACTAAATTTTATTTTTTTAGCTTGATTAATTGATTTTATTATTTGTTTTGCTTTTTTTATTTTTATATTATTAATATTTAATAGCATATTTATATTTAAATTAAAAATATCTATTGATGATTTTATGATTTTGTTTTCTATTAGTTTATCTATAGTTTTATTTCCTAAACCTATAATATTGTAAGATTGTTGTGATACAAAATATTTTAAATATGCCTTAAGTTGTGCTTTACATTTTAATCCCGATATACATTTTATTATTGATTTATTTTTTGTAATTTTTATATTACAGTTACATTCTGGGCATTTATTAGGAATATTTATTATTTCTTTTTCATTATTTTTATTTTTTTTTATTACTTTTATAATTTTAGGAATTACATTACCTGCTTTTTTTAAAATAATTGAATCTCCAATGTTTATTTTTAATCTTTTTATTTCTTTAATATTATGTAAATTAACATTTTTTATTATTGATCCAGATAATGATATAGGAATTAATTGTGCTATTGGTGTTATTATTCCTGTACGTCCTATTTGAAATTTTATATTTTTTATTTTTGTTTTTGTTTCATCTGATGGGAATTTATAAGCTATAGCCCATCTTGGAAATTTTGTTGTTTCACCAAGTTTTTTTTGATATTTTTTATTATTGATTTTTATTACAATACCATCTACATCTATACCTAATTTATTTTTCTTTTTTAATTTTTTTGAATAAAAATTTAATATATCTTTTTTTTTGTTGTATATTTTTGTGTGTTTACAAATAGGTATACCCCATTTTTTAGCCATTTTTAATGTTTTAAAGTGACTATTTATGTTGATTTTTTCTTTTTTTATATTAACGTTATAACATATGAATTCTAATTTTCTTTTTGCTGTTATTTTTGAATTTAATTGTCTTAGTGAACCTGCGGCCATATTTCTTGGATTAGAAAACATTTTTTTTTTATTTTTATTTAATAATTTAAAATTTTTTTTTGATATAAATACTTCTCCTCTTATTTCTAAATATTTTGGTATATTATTACCAGTAATTTTTAGTGGTATTTTTTTTATTGTTTTTATATTATTTGTTATATCTTCTCCTATTTCACTATCGCCTCTTGTAGCTGCTTTTTGTAAAATGCCATTTTTGTATATTATACTAACGGCTAATCCATCTATTTTTAATTCGCAACATAAGTTAACTATTTTTTTTTTAAATAATTTTTTTTTTAAATAATTTTTAAAATTTAGAAGATCTTTTTTTTTGTAAATATTTCTTAATGAAAGCATAGGTATTTTATGTTTTATTTTTTTAAATTTTTTATCTATTTGTCCTGTGATTTTTATTGTTGGTGAATTATTTTTTATAAGGTGAGGGTTTTTTTTTTCTAATTTTAATAATTTTATTATCATATTATCATATGTTTCGTCATTAATTTTTGGTTTATTTAGAACATAATATAAATATTCATGATATTTTATTTTTTTTTTTAGTTTTTTTATTATTTTTTTCATTGTTTTTTTAATATTTTTTTTAAGTTTAATTTATTTAATTATTATTATCAAATCTTTATCTTATATTGATAAATATTATTTAATTATATTATTTGATATTTTTTAATTTTAATTGTACTTTTATTTAAATATTATTTTATTTATTTAAAATATTTATATCTTTGTTTAGATGGAGAATTTATGAAGAATGTTTTTAAGGATAATTCTTTAACTATAGGTAATACTCCTTTAGTTAAATTAAATAGAATAGGTAATGGTAGTATTTTTGTTAAAATTGAATCACGTAATCCTAGTTTTAGTGTTAAGTGTCGTATTGGTGCAAATATGATATGGGATGCAGAGAATAAAGGCATTTTAAATAAAAACATAGAATTAATTGAACCTACTAGTGGTAATACTGGTATTGCTTTAGCTTTTGTATCTGCTTCTAGAGGATATAATTTAACTTTGATTATGCCAGATTCAATGTCAATTGAGCGTCGTAATTTACTTAAGGCTTTAGGTGCTAATTTGATATTAACTGATGGTGTATATGGTATGAAAGGTGCTGTTTCTAAAGCTGAAGAAATGTTTGCGAATAATCCTGATAAGTATTTACTTCTTCAACAGTTTAATAATCCTGCTAATCCTGATATACATGAAAAGACTACTGGTCCTGAAATATGGGATGATACTGACGGACTTATTGATGTTTTTATTGCAGGTGTTGGTACTGGAGGTACCTTGACTGGAGTAACAAGATATATAAAGAATATTAAAGGTAAAAAAGATTTGTTTGCTGTTGCTGTTGAACCCCTTGATTCTCCAGTTATTACTAAAGCTATGACAGGTAAAAATATGAAAGTAGGTAATCATAAAATTCAAGGTATTGGTGCTGGTTTTATTCCTAAAAATTTAGATTTAAATTTAATTGATCGTGTTGTTATGGTATCTAATGAATCAGCTATGGATATGGCAAAAAAATTAATGAAATATGAAGGTATTCTATCCGGTATTTCTTCTGGTGCTGCTGTTTATGCTGCTTTGGAATTACAAAAAGAAAAATTATTTTTAAATAAGAATATTATTGTAATTTTACCATCATCTGGGGAACGTTATTTAAGTACATCATTGTTTTCTTTTTTATCTTAATGTTAATTAGTTAGATATTTTATGTTTTTGATTAAATTTTTTATTTTTATTATTATATGATAAAACTATATTAATTTTTTTTTTATATATGTAAAATATATATTTGTTTTAAAAAAATTTAATTACAATAAGTTATTTTTTTTTGTTTAATTAATTTTAAATTTTAATATTTTTAATAACATTTATACTTGTTTTTTATTGTTATCGGTTTTTATCTTTAATGGAGAAAATAAAATGTTTCAGCAAAACGTGACGATTAGAGCAATACATGGTTTACATATTCGTCCAGCTGCTAAATTTGTTAAGGAGGCAAAAAAATTTGTTTCAAATATTACTGTTATTTTTAATAGTAAATCTGTAAATGCTAAAAGTCTTTTTAAATTACAAACTATTGGTTTATCTTATGGTAGTATTGTTACGATTTGTGCTGTTGGTAAAGATGAAAAAGAGGCTGTTGATCATTTATCTAAAATATTATCTGAATTACAGTAATTTAATTAACATAATAAATATTATTTTTATTATTTTTTTTTTTTTGTTAATATCATCTTATATAATATTTTTTATGAAATCAATTATACTACGTTAATTAAGGTATATTTATGAATTCAGGAATTTTAGCATCTCAAGGATTGGCTTTTGGAAAAGCTCTTTTGTATAAAGAAGATAAAATAATTGTTAATTATAATAAAATTTCAATTAATGAAGTAAATAAAGAAATTAAAAGGTTTATTGATGCTCGTCATAAATCTATTGTTCAACTTAAATCTATTTTGAAAAAAGCTGATGAATTATTTGGCAAGAAAAAATCAGTGATTTTTGCAGGTCATATTCTTCTTTTAGAGGATGTTGAATTAGAACAAGAAATAATAACTTTAATTAAGAAATCAAATTTTACAGCTGATGCTGCTATATTTTCTGTAATGAATGATCAAATAATTGCTTTAAAAGGTATTAATGATATTTATCTTAAAGAACGTATTATTGATATACATGATATTAGTAAGCGTTTATTACATAATGTTCTTGAATTAGAAGTTATAGATTTGAGTTTAATAAAAGATAAGGTTATTTTAATAGCAAAAGATTTAACTCCATCTTTAATAGCTCAATTTGATACTAAAGTTGTTATCGGTTTATTAACTGATTTGGGTGGTAGTACTTCTCATACTTCAATAATAGCCAGATCTTTGGGTTTACCAGCTATAGTAGGTTTAGGTAATATCACATCTAAGATTAAAACCGGAGATGTTGTAATTTTAGATGGTATAAATAATAAATTTTATATAAATCCATCTTTTAATGTTATTAATGAATTTAAGTTACTTAGAAGAAAATTTTTTTTAGAAAAAAATAGACTAAAGAAAATTAAAGATCTTACTGCTATAACTTTGGATGGTCATAAGGTGGAGATATCTGTCAATATAAATAAGATAGATGATGTTAAAAACGTTTTTTCTAGTGGTGGTGAATCTATAGGTTTATATCGTACTGAATTTTTATTTATGAATAGATCTTCCTTGCCTGATGAAGAAGAACAATTTTTGGTGTATAAAGATATTGCCAAATTTATGAATAATAAGCCTGTTATTATAAGAACTATGGATATAGGTGGTGATAAGTATATATCTTATTTAAATTTTCCTAAAGAAGAAAATCCATTTTTAGGATGGCGTGCTATTCGTATTATGATGGATCGTAAGGATATACTATATTCTCAAATTCGTGCTATTTTACGTGCTTCTTATTTTGGAAAGTTATATATTATGTTTCCTATGATAATTTCTTTAGAGGAAGTTTTATTTTTAAAAAATGAGATAAATAAAATTAAAGATAAATTATTTAATGATGGATATTCTTTTGATAATAATATTAAAATTGGGGTTATGATAGAAACTCCTTCTGCAGCAATAATTTCCAATTATTTAGCTAAAGAAGTGGATTTTTTTAGTATAGGTACTAATGATTTGACACAATATACTTTAGCAGTTGATAGAGGTAATGATTCAATATCGCATTTGTACAATCCATTTTCTCCAGCTGTTTTACGTTTAATTGAAAGAGTAATAAATTATTCTCATGTTGAAGGAAAATGGACGAGTGTTTGTGGTGAGTTAGCTTCCAATCAAAATGCTATTGTTTTATTATTGGGTATGGGATTAGATAAATTTAGTGTTAATATTACTTCTGTTGCTAATGTTAAGAGGATTATTAGAAATACTGATTTTTTTAAGGCAAAAAAATTGGTTAAAAATGTTTTATCAGAATCAACAGTTAAAGGTATAATGTATTTGCTAGATGAATTCATTAAGGAAAATAATATTTTAAATATTTAAATTATTTATTATAATGAGGTACTTTATAATGTTTTTTTCTAAATTAAGGAATAAAAATATTTCAAAGATTGCAATTCAAATATTTGCGCCTTTATCTGGTACAATATTATCTATTAGTAAAGTCCCCGATAAAGTTTTTTCTAAAAAAATAGTTGGTGATGGAATAGCAATTAAACCTATTGACAGTGTTATAGTTTCTCCAGTTGATGGTATTATAGGTAAAATTTTTAGAACTAATCATGCTTTCTCTATTGTTTCTCATGATGGTATTGAATTATTTGTTCATTTAGGAATTGATACTGTTAATTTAAAAGGGAAGGGTTTTAAAAGAATTTTAAATGATGGTGAATCAGTAAATATAGGTGATCCTATTATTGAAATAGATTTGAATTTTATTTTAAAAAATGCAAAATCTATTATTACTCCTGTAATTATTTCAAATATAGAAAAATTCCATGAGATAAAAAAATATTCTGGCACAGTATTAGCTGGTAAAACACCTATACTAGATGTTTTTAAATAATTTTTCTTTTATTATAATTAATTTTATTTTTAGTTATATTTTTTATTTTAATTTTTATAACTTTAGGTATTTAACATTTATATATTAAAATGAGTAAAAATATTGTTGTATTAGGTATTCAATGGGGTGATGAAGGTAAAGGTAAAGTTGTTGATTTTTTATCAAAGAAAGCTAAGTACGTTGTAAGATGTCAGGGTGGTAATAATGCTGGTCATACTTTAATTTATAATGATAAAAAAATTATTTTACATTTAATTCCTTCTGGTGTGTTACATTCTAATGTTATACCTATTATAGGTAATGGTGTTGTTTTATCTCCTGTTGAATTATTGAATGAAATGTTTCTATTGGAAAAAGAAGGTATTAATATTCGTAATAGATTAATATTGTCTCCATTATGTCAATTGGTTTTAGAATATCATGTAGAAATGGATATAGCTAGAGAAGAGTTTTTAGGTAATAAATCTATAGGTACTACTGGAAGAGGTATCGGTCCGGCTTATGAAGATAAAGTGGCAAGGCGAGGATTACGTATAATTGATTTATTTGATATGGATAGCTTTTGTTTAAAGTTAAAAGATATATTAAATATTTATAATTTTCAATTAAATTTATTTTACAAAAGGAAATCTGTTAGTTATGATTTAATTTTAAATAATTTAATGAATATTTCAGAAGTTATTAAAGATATGGTTTTTGATGTAACTGATATTTTAAAAAAGATATCTAAGAATAATTTGTTTACTATTTTTGAAGGTGCTCAAGGAGCATTATTAGATATAGATTATGGTACTTATCCATATGTGACTTCGTCAAATACCACTATAGGTGGTATTATAACTGGTACTGGTGTAAGTATAAGGGATATTAAATATGTTTTAGGAGTAATGAAAGCGTATACTACTAGAGTAGGATTTGGTCCGTTTCCTACAGAACTATTTGATGAAATAGGCGAATATTTATGTTATGCTGGTAACGAATATGGATCAACTACTGGTAGGAAAAGACGTGTAGGGTGGTTAGATTTAGTTGCTATTAAAAAAACTATTTATTCTAATTCTTTATCTGGTATTTGTATAACTAAATTAGATGTTTTAGATAAATTAAAAGAGATAAAAATTTGTATTGATTATCGTTGTACTTCTAATTTTTCTTCATATATGTTACAATCCGGTATGTTACCTGATAAATTGGAACCTGTTTATGAGATTATGCCTGGTTGGCAAAAGAATACGTGTGGTATAAAATATCTAAATGATTTACCTTTGTTGGCTTTAAATTATATTCGTAAATTAGAAGATATTCTTGGTATTTCTATTGATTTTATATCTACTGGTCCTAATAGAGAGGAAATGATAATTTTAAATGAAAGATTTTGATTTAATTATTTGTTTTTTTAATTTTTATAAGTTTTATTTAATTAAATAAGTTATGAGTGAAATTTTATATGGTATACATACTGTAAATAATTATCTAAAACATCATCCGGATAAAATAAAAATAGCTTTTACTATTAGAAATAGTAATAGTTTTGCTTTAAAAAAATTGGTAAAAGAAATAAGAAAATTTGATATTTCTATACAATTTGTTGATATTAACTGGATAAGTAAAAAGTTAAATAATAATTCATTATTACATCAAGGGATATTAATTTACATAAAAAATGATATTAAATATGAAGAAAATGATTTATATTTTTTACTTAGCAAGAGAAAATTTCGTTCATTATTAATTTTAGATGGATTAACTGATGTTCGTAATTTAGGTTCTTGTATTCGTACAGCTAATGCTGCAAATGTAAATATAGTTATAGTACCCAAACATAGAAGTGCTAAACTAAATTTAGTTGCTAAAAGGATAGCCAGTGGTGGAGTAGAAGGTATAATTTTTATACGTGTTGATAATTTATTTGAAACTATAAATTGTATTAAGAGTTTTGGTTTTAAGATATTTGGTATCACCTCTGATGCTACAGATATAATATATAATGCAGATATGAATGAACCATTAGCACTAATTTTTGGTTCTGAAGATAGAGGTATACGTTTTGTTATTCGTAATCAATGTGATAATTTATACAGTATTCCTATGTTTGGTAATATTTCTTCATTAAATGTTTCTGTGTCAGTTGGTATTTGTTTATATGAATTTTTACGTCAACGTTCATTTAAGTAAAAATTGTTAAAATGGATTTTTTTAAAATTGTTTTAAATATGGGTTTAATTTTTATTTATTAATAGGAATGCTAATGAGATATTATGAAATTGTACTTATGATTCATCCTGATCAAAGCGAGTTTATACTTAAGATTATAGATGATTGTAAAAAAAGTATTGCAAATTTAGGAGGTATATTTCATTATTTAGAGGATTGGGGAAGACTTCAGTTAGCATATCCTATAAATAAGTTACATAAATCTCATTATATTTTAATGTATATTGAAATATTAGAAATAGGTATTAATAAATTAAAGAAAATATTTAGTCTTAATGAAAATATTATACGTAATATAATTATTAAAATTAAAAAGATAAATAAAATACCCTCTCCCATTATGAGAATTATAAATGAAAGTAAAGTAGATATTAGTATTGATAATACTATTTGAGTTTTATTTTTTTTTTTAATATTATGTAAAATTTTACATTTTATAGGAATTATATTATGATTCGTTATTTTAGAAAACGTAAATATTGTCGTTTTACTAGACAAGGTATAAAGGAAATTGATTATAAAGATATTTCTATGCTAAAAAAATATATTACTGAAAGTGGTAAAATAGTTCCTAGTAGGATTACAGGAACTAGTTCTAAGTATCAACGACAACTTTCACGTGCTATCAAAATTGCTCGTTATTTGTCTTTAATACCTTATACTGATTATCATAAATAAAATTTCAAGTTTATAATATGGTTATTGTTATGATAAAAATAATTTTATTGGAAAAAGTTTTAGGTTTAGGTGTTTTAGGTAATGTTGTTCATGTTAAATCTGGTTATGCTCGTAATTTTTTAATTCCATTTGGTAAAGCTATTATTGCTACAGATATTAACATTAAGCATTATAAAAATATAAAATATCAAATGCAATTGGAATATAAGGAAAAATATGATTTTGCTAAACAACGTGCTAAAGATATAATTTCTTTAAATCCAATTATAATAAAACGTAGATTTACTAAGAATGGTAAATTATTTGGATCTGTTAATAAATCAGATTTAATTAATTATTTTAATAATATGGGTGTTAAAATATATAGAAATGAGATAATTTTTGATCATTTAATACGTAAGTCAGGAGAACATAATGTCTCTATAAAATTAAATGCTGAAATTGTAGTGCAATTATTAATTAAAGTTATATCTGATTCTTAGGTTATTTATATTTTATATATTAATGAATATTTTAAATAAAATATGTAACATAGTTAAAATTGCCGGTGATGCTGTTATGGAAGTTTATCATGGTAATTTTTTTTTATATATTAAGCATAAACAAGATTGTAGTCCAATTACTATTGCTGATTATATATCTAATGATATTATAATTAATGAATTGAGTTTATATACTCCTAATATACCTTTTTTATCAGAAGAATATTTATTTTCATGGAATGAACGTAAAAATTGGCGTAATTATTGGTTAATTGATCCTATGGATGGTACAAAAGAATTTTTAAACCGAAATGGAGAATTTACAATTAATATTGCATTAATAAATGAATTTGGATTACCTATTTTGGGTGTAATTTATGCACCAGCTATTAATATAATGTATTATGCATATGAAAATAAAGCATGGAAAGAAGATTATAATGGTCATAAGGAAAGGATTAATATTTTTAATTTGCACCCACCCACTGTTGTAATTAGTAGATCTCATTATGATAGTAAAATTAAAGATTATTTAAATATTTTAGGAGAACATAATTTAATTTTATCAGGTTCTTCTTTAAAATTTTGTTTAATAGCAGAAGGTTTAGCACAATATTATCCAAGATTTAATGCTACTAGTGTTTGGGATATAGCAGCCGGGCATGCTATTTTATTAGCTGCAGGCGCTTATTTGTATGATTGGAATGGTAATTCAATTAATTATATTCCTAGAAAATCTTTTATTAATCCAGGTTTTTTAGTTAGCTTAAAATGTCATATTTAAGATAATTTGTTTTATTTTTGTTTATTTTAATTATTTTATATATCTATATTACTAGCTTTTAGTGCGTTTTGTTCAATAAAAATTCTTCTAGGTAATACTGCATCTCCCATTAGAGTATTAAATAATTTGTTAGCATCTTTAATATCATTAATATTTACACGTAACATTCTTCTATTTTTTGGATCCATTGTTGTTTCCCACAATTGAATTGGATTCATTTCACCTAATCCCTTATATCTTTGTATATATAATCCTTTATTTGATTCTTTTATTATCCATTTAATTCCATTTTTTAGATTTGTTATAATTTTTTTTTTGTTATTAATTTTAAATGTTATGTTATTTTTTGTTAATCCTAATTTATTTATTTTTTTTCCTAAAGATAATATTTTATTATATTTTTTGCTATTAAAAAAATTATTGTCAAAAATATATTTTTTCTGTATACCGTTATGTTTTATTTGAATATTTAATTTGATTTTATTTGATTTTATATTATTACTTATGTTTTTTATATAAAAATGTTTATTTTTTTTGTTAATTTTTTTTATTGCATGATTAATTATATTTTTTATTTTTTTTTCATTATTAATATCTAATATTGGATTTTTTATTAATTCTTGTAGCAATGGTTCTGGATAATTATATTTCATTTGTTTTATTATTTTTTGTATTTTTAAAAATTCTATTATTAATTTTTTTAATTTTTTACCTGTTATTTTTAATTTTTTATTTGTATATATTATTGTATTTTTTATTGCATTGTTGATTTTATATTTTTCCAGTGTTTCACTGTCTTTGATATATTTTTCTGTTTTACCCTTTTTTATTTTATATAATGGTGGTTGAGCGATATATATATGCCCTCTTTTTATAATTTCTGGCATTTGTCTATAGAAAAAAGTTAATAACAAAGTTCTTATATGCGAACCATCTATATCTGCATCTGTCATGATTATTATATGATGGTATCTTAATTTATCAGGATTATATTCGTCTTTTCCTATTCCACATCCTAATGCTGTTATTAAAGTAGAAATTTCTTGTGAAGATAACATTTTGTCAAAGTGTGCTTTTTCTACATTTAGAATTTTTCCTTTTAATGGTAAAATAGCTTGATTTTTTCTGTTTCTTCCTTGTTTTGCCGAACCTCCTGCAGAATCACCTTCTACTAGATAAATTTCAGATAATGATGGATTTTTTTCTTGACAATCTGCTAATTTACCTGGCAATCTAGATATTTCCAAATATACTTTGTTTCTTATAATTTCTCTTGTTTTTTTTGCTGCTTCACGAATTTTTGCTGCTTTTATAATTTTGTTTATAATTGTTTTTGCATCATTTGGATTTTCTAGTAAATATTCTGAAAAATTTTCATTTATTTGAGATTCTACTATTGTTCTTATTTCTGATGAAATTAATTTATCTTTTGTTTGTGAAGAAAATTTTGGATTTGACATTTTTATTGATATTATTGCTATTAATCCTTCTCTTGTATCGTTACCTGTAATTATTTTTTTATTTTTTTTATTGTTATAATTTGTTTCTTTTTCTATATAGTTATTTATTGTTCTAGTTATTGCTGATTTCAGTCCAGCTAGGTGTGTTCCTCCATTTATTTGCGATATATTATTTGTAAAACAATATATTTTTTCTTTGAAATTATTATTCCACTGTATTGCTACTTCTATATTTATTTTTTTTTTATTTGCGGAAAAATAAAAAATATTATTGTTGATTATAGTTTTATTTTTATTTAAATATTTTATAAATTCTGTTAAACCTCCGTAATTATAGTATTTTTTTTTTTTTTCTTTTCTTTTATCATATATGTATATTTTTAATCCAGTATTTAAAAAGGACAATTCTCTTAAACGGTTTGATATTATTTTATATGCAAATTTTATTATATTTTTGAAAATATTTTTATTAGGCCAAAAATGTATTTTTGTGCCGTTTTTTTTTGTTTTTCCTGTTATTTTTAATGATTTTTTTGGTTTACCGTGTATATAAGTTTGTTTATATATTTTTCCATTTCTATTAATTTTTAATTTTAATTTTTCAGACAATGCATTTACAACAGATATTCCTACTCCATGTAATCCTCCTGACATTTTATAATTATCATTGTTAAATTTTCCTCCTGCATGTAATATTGTCATAATAACTTCAGCTGATGAAACCATTTCTTCTGGATGTATGTCTGTTGGTATTCCTCTACCATTATCTTTTATGGATATTGATTGATCTTTGTATATTATTACTTTTATTTTATTGCAATACCCAGCTAGTGATTCATCTACTGCATTGTCTATAACCTCAAATACCATATGATGTAGACCGCTACCATCTTCTGTATCACCAATATACATACCAGGTCTTTTTTTAACTGCATCTAATCCTTTTAAAATTTTTATACTTGAAGAGTCATAGTATTCTGACATATTTTATCTTCCTATATAGTTTTTATTTTTTTAATGTTATTTTGATATATAAGCTATAATTTCATTGGCATAATTATATACAATGATGATGTTTTTTTTTTATCTTTTTGTATTTGTACAGCTGATTTATTATCTGTTATTAACATTTTTATTAATTTACAGTTTAATATGTTGATTATGTCTAATAGATAAATTATATTAAAACATATTTCTATTTTATTATTTTGTTTATTTATTTTTATTTTTTCTTCGGCTTCTTCTTTTAATTGATTATTTGTTTTTATTGTTAGTATTTTTTTTTCAATTATTAATTTTACTCCTTTTAATTTATTATTTGATAATATAGAGACTCTATTTAATGATTCTTGAAATATTTTTTTTTCTATTTTTATAATTAAGTTTGGATATTTTGGTAGTATATTTTTGTAATGAGGAAAATTATTCTTTATTAATCTAGAAGTGAAAATAAAATTATTAGTATATATTCTAATATTGTTATTATTAAGTTCTATTTTTAATTTTTCTTCTTTATTTTTATAGTTTATTAATTTCTTTAATTCTATTATACCTTTTGAAGGTATTATGATTGATTTTGATTTTTTTATATCATTTAATACTTTTTTTTTACATATTGCTAATCTATGTCCATCAGTTGCAACTGATGATATTTTTTTTTGTTGAATTTTTAATAAAATTCCGTTTAAGTAATGTCTTATATCTTTTTTTGCCATTGAAAATTGTGTTTTTTTTATTAAATTATTTAGAGTATTTTTTTTTATGTATAAAGTATTTTCTTTTTCCCAGTTTTGTATTTTAGGAAATTGATTGTATGGTATATTTGATATGGAAAATTTACTTTGTTTAAAAGAAATAAGTAATTTGTTTTTTTTTAGATCAAAATTTATTTCTGATTTTTTTGGTAGATTTTTACAAATTTTGAATAGTTTATTACCAGATACTGTTGTTACTATTGATTTATATTGTTTTTTTATTTTTATTTTAGCAGATATATCAATTTCTAAATTACTGCTATATAGTAACAATTCATTTTTATTTATCTTTAGAACAATATTAGATAAAATAGGTAATTTGGGTTTGTTTGATAAAGGATTTATTATTGGTTTTAGTATATTTATTAAATCTTCTCTTATTAAGTTGAATTTCATTTTATTATTTAGTAAGAAAGTTTTTTTATTATTTTTTTTAAATCTTCTTCAAGATTATAGTTTTCTTTGCATAATTTTTTTATTTTTTTACATGCATATAATACAGTAGTATGGTTCCTTTTACCAAAGGAATTTCCTATTTTAGATAAACTATAATTTGTTAATTTTTTAGTTACAATCATTGCAATTTGTCTTGGAATGGTTATTGATTTTATTTTACATTTTGATATCATGTCATTTGTTTTTATTTTATAATATTTTGCTATTGTTTTTTGTATTTTTTTTATTGTTATTAATTTATTGTCTTTAAATATTATATCTTTTAAAACGTTTTTTACAAAGTTAATTGTTATTTTTGATTTTTCAAAATTAGATTTAGCTATAATTCTATTTAATGCACCTTCTATTTCTCTTACGTTTGTTTTTATATATTTAGCAATAAATTCCGCTGTTTCATTTGATAATATTATATTATTTTCTTTTGTTTTTTTAATTATTATTTTTATTCTTGTTTTTAAGTCTGGTGGTTTTATGAACATAGTTAATCCACATTCGAATCTTGATATTAATTTATTTTTTAATCCTTTAAGGGCTTTTGGGTGTTTATTGGATGTTAATATAATTTGTTGTTTATCTTCTAATAATGTATTAAATGTGTGGAAAAATTCTTCTTGTGATCTTTTTTTATTTGCAAAAAATTGTATGTCATCTAATAATAATACATTTACTGATCTATAGTATTTTTTAAAATTTTCTATTTTATTATTTTTTAATGCCATAACCATATATTGTACAAATCTTTCTGAATTTATGTATACAACTTTTATATTATTATTTTTTGAAATTATTTTATTTCCTATTGCATTTAATAAATGTGTTTTACCAACACCAGTAGATCCATATATAAAAAGTGGATTATATTTTTTATCTAATTTGTTTGCTATTTGAAATGTTAATGTTTTGACAAATTTATTAGATTTACCTTCTATAAAATTTTTGAATTTATATTTTTTATTAATATTAGATTTATATATTGAATTCATTTTTTTTTTTAATTTTTAATTTTATTTTTTTTGTTATTAAAATAATATTTTAGTGAAGAATGTATATTGTTTATATATTTATTGTTTATTAATTCCAGAATAAATTTATTTGAAGCATATAATACTAAAGTACTTTTATTAAATATTTTTTTTAAAAGTCTTATCCATATGTTAAATTATGTTGTTATTAGTTTATTTTTTAAGACTATTAAATATTTTCGCTAAAGAATAATTAATATTATTTACTTTTTGAAATTAATAAAAATGAATATTTATTTAATATTACAAATTCAATATTATTAAAATAATATCACATTATGTGTTTCGTATATATAGAATATATAATTTAATTAATTTATAATATTTTATATAAAATATTATTGAATATTTTATTTTTTAGTTAGATTATTAAATCTTGTAACTTTTTATTTTAAGTGTTAATTTAATATAATATTATATGTTTGATTTAACGTTTTTATTTAATAGAATAATTTATGAGAAAATTTTAATTTATGAAACGTACATTTCAACCTTCTTTAATAAAACGTAGTCGTTTGCACGGGTTTCGTGCTAGAATGTCTACTAAAAATGGTCGTAATATTTTAGCTAGAAGACGTTTTAAAGGTCGTATTCGTTTGGCTATTTTACGGTAATAAAGAAAATCTTATTTTGTGTATTATTTTTTTTAATTTTTTATTTTATTTATTATGAATTTCTGTTATTCTAAGAAATATAGGTTATTGCATAATTTCGAATTTAAAAACATTTTATTTAAAAAAAATAGGGTAATTACTCTATTTTTTAATGTTTTTTTTATTTATAATAATTTAATTTTTCCTAGATTAGGTATTATAATAAGTAAAAAAGTTATTAGGTTATCCAGTGATCGTAATCGTATAAAACGATTATTAAGAGAAAGTTTTAGAATGAATAAAAAAAATATAAGATTCATTGATTTTGTAATATTTCCTAAAAGGATTTTATGTAATTTAAATAATAATGAAATATTTAAATTATTAGATGATTTGTGGTGTAGATATGCTATTAATAATTAATTTTTTTATTTGTTTAATAGAATTATATCAAAATGTATTTAGTTTTTTTTTATTGCCTTCTTGTAGATTTTATCCCACATGTTCTATTTATGCACAAATGGCATTATTTCGTTTTGGTTTATTTAAAGGAATTATTTTAATTTTTTTAAGATTGTTAAGATGTCATTCTTTAAATACTGGTGGAAAAGATTTTTTACCTGTGTCATTTAATATTTTTAATATATTAAAAAAATGATTTGTATATGTATAATCAATTTAGATTTATCTTTATTATTTTTTTATTTATTTCATGTTTTTTATGGCAGACGTGGATAAATGATCATTTACAATCTTCAAAACATGAAGATAATTTAAGTTTTTTTTCTGAAATAAATAATAAATATAAAGATTATAATAGTATTATAAATGTTAAAACGGATGTTTTATCTGTTAAGATTAATGCTTATGGTGGAGATATAGAACAAGCTAAATTATTATGTTATTCAAATAAATTAAATACTTTTTCTCCTTATAAAATTTTAGAAATTTTACCTAACTTTATTTATCAAGCGCAAAGTGGAATTCTAAAGATAGAAAATATTAATAAAAGAAAGGGTTTTATTCGTCATTATTATAATTTTTATAAAAATAATTATAAATTATTATCTGGTAAAGATGAATTAATAGTACCTATTAAATATACGGATATTGACGGAGTTATTTATACTAAAGTTTTTATTTTTAAAAGAGGTAAATATTATGTTAACGTTAAACATTTTATTCGTAATGTTTCTCATAACACTTTACATTTATCTATGTTTGGTCAATTAAAACAATCATTTGATCTTCCGGAAGAAAAAAACATTAATTTTACTAAAAGTAGATTGTCTATCAATAGTTTTAGAGGTGCCGCTTATTCTACTGAAAATAATAAATATGTTAAATATAAATTTGATGATATTATTAAAAATAATAATTTAAATATATCAACTTATGGTGGATGGATTTCTATGCTTCAACAATATTTTATTACAGCTTGGATACCTCAAAATCATAATAAGAATATTTTTTATACTGATCATTTTTATTTATTAAATAAAAAAATAGTAGTTATAGGTTATAGATCACCTGTAATTAATATTCCTCCTGGTAAAAGTAAAATTTTTAATTCAATTTTATGGATTGGGCCTAAAATACAAAATGAGTTATCTTTAGTTGCACCTTATTTAGATTTTACAGTTGATTATGGTTTTTTATGGTTTATTTCTCAACCATTATTTAATTTATTGAAGTTAATACATAATCTATTTGGTAATTGGGGGGTTTCTATTATAATAATTACATTATTTGTAAGAATGATTATGTATCCTTTAACTAAAGTGCAATATATTTCTGTTGTTAAAATGAAAATGCTACAACCTAAGATAGAAGAAATAAGATCAAGGTTCAAAAATGATAAAAAACGTATCACTCAAGAAATGATATTATTGTATAAACATGAAAAAGTTAATCCATTTGGTGGATGTTTGCCTCTTATAATTCAAATGCCAATTTTTTTAGCTCTTTATTATATGTTAATGAATTCTATTGAACTAAGACACGCAAATTTTATATTTTGGATACATGATCTTTCATCTCAAGATCCTTGTTATATATTACCTATTTTAATGGGAATTACTATGTTTATGATTCAAAAGATATCACCTAATAGTGTTAATGATCCAATTCAAAAAAAGGTTATGAATATTATGCCTTTTATTTTTACAATATTTTTTTTATGGTTTCCATCTGGTTTGGTATTATATTATGTTGTTAGTAATTTGATTACAATTCTTCAACAACATATTATATATAAGTCTATTAAAAAACATGATTTATAGAAAACATTACTTTTAATATTTATTTATCCATGAATTTCACTGATACTATTTTAGCACAAGTTACTCCTGCAGGTAAAAGTGGTGTAGCGGTGTTACGTATTTCTGGTTCTTGTAGTAAAGACATTGCTTTGCATTTACTAAATAAAATACCTAAAATACGTTATGCTGAATATTTACCTTTTTATGATTCTGAAAATAAAATTATTGATCAGGGTATAGCATTATTTTTTTTAGCCCCTAATTCTTTAACTGGAGAAGATATTTTGGAATTGCAGTGTCATGGTAGTTTAGTTGTTATAGATTTATTGATTGAGCACATATTATCTTTATCTATTGTTAGAATGGCAGAGCCAGGTGAATTTTTGAAAAGAGCTTTTTTAAATAATAAAATAGATCTAATTCAGGCTGAAGCTATTTCAGATTTAATAAATGCAGATTCTATTAAAGTTGCTAGGTTAGCAATGAACTCTTTTAAGGGTTTATTTTCTAATAGAATAAATATTGTTATGTCTAAATTGAAAGATATAAGAGTATATATTGAAGCTTACATTGATTTTTTACATGATGATTATATTAATTTTAATTTTATAGATGAAATAAATAATTTAATTAATGAAATAAATGATATAAAACATTCTTCATATGATGGTAGTATTTTACGTGAGGGAATTAAATTTGTTTTTTCTGGATTTCCAAATGTAGGTAAATCTACATTGTTTAATTTATTATCAGAAAATGATATTTCTATAGTTAGTGATATTCCTGGAACTACTAGGGATGTTTTACGTGAATATATTAATATTGATCATTTGTCATTATGTATTGTTGATACCGCTGGTTTAAATGATTCTGATGATAAAATAGAAAAAATAGGTGTTGATCGTGCTTGGATTGAATTAAAAGGAGCGGATCATATTTTTTTTGTTATAGATAATGATGTATTTAAAAATAAGTTTTTACTTTTTAATTATTTATCATTAATAAAAAATAAAACATTTTCTAGCATACCAATAACTATTGTGAATAATAAAATTGATCTTTTAAATAAATCACCATGTATTAAAAGTATCAATTCATATCCAATTATTTATTTATCTGCTTTAACCGGTCATGGTATTTGTTTATTGAAAAAATATATTAAGGATATTGTTAAAACATCTAGAAATATTGAAGGTAATTTTTTGGCTAGGCGTAGACATTTGGATATTTTAGAAAAATCTCTTAAATATTTGAATAATGCAAAATATTGTTTATTAAATAATTATTCATTAGAATTATTAGCTGAAGAATTACGTAATGTTTATCAAATATTGGGTGGGATTAATGGTATTCTAACTTCTGAAAAATTATATAATGATATTTTTTCTGATTTTTGTATTGGTAAATAGGTATATTATGTATTTTATTAATTTAATGTAATATTTAAAGGATTTTTTTGTTTTTTGATATTTATGAAAAATTTTTCTAAGTTTTTAAAAAAATTTTCAAATTTATTACCTTCTGGGTTTAAACCTAAATTTATCACGGGTAGTGATTTATTAAGATGGCATCACGAGCAAGGTATTTTATATTCTGCTTCTATTACTAGAGATAATAAAGCAACTAAAATACAGAAAATGTTTAACAGATCAGGAATACGTGAATTATATATAAATTGTTCTTTTAATAATTATCAAATTGAACATGAAGGACATAAAAAAGTATTACATGCAGCACATAGATATGCTAAAGAATTTGATGATAATGTAGCTAGTTTTGTTTTTTTAGGTAATCCCGGTACCGGTAAGAATCATTTAGCAGCTGCAATTTGTAATTATTTAATTTTACGAAATAAGAGCGTATTAATAGTTACTGTAGCCGATTTAATGTCAAGTATGAAATCTACTTTTAAAGTTTATAGTGATTTAAGTGAAGAGTATTTATTAAGAAATTTTAGTACTGTAGATTTATTAATTATTGATGAAATAGGTGTTCAAATTCAGTCTAGATATGAAAAAATTGTTATAAATCAAATTGTTGATAGACGTTCTTCATCTAAAAAATCTACTGGTATGTTATCTAATTTGAATTATTTAAAATTAAGGACTTTATTAGGTAAAAGAGTTATTGATCGTATGTGTTTGGGTAAAGGATTGTGGTTAAATTTTAATTGGGGTAGTTACAGAAAAAAGGTAAATGTTAATGAATGTTAATTAAATTATTTTTTGTTAAAAATAATTTTTGTTTTTGTATTTACATAATTTATTTATTTCACATGAATTGCATAATGGTTTTCTAGCTTTGCATATGTAACGTCCATGTAGTACTAACCAGTTGTGTATATTTTTTTTAAATTTTTTTGGAATAATTTTATTTAATTTTTTTTCTATTTTAATTGTTGTATTTCCTGTAGCTATTTTAGTTCTATTACATATTCTAAATACATGAGTATCAACAGCTATTGTATTTTTATTGTATAATATATTTAGAATAATGTTTGAAGATTTTCTTCCTATTCCAGGTAATTTTTCTAATTCTTTTCTATTATTTGGTATTTTATTTTTGTGTTTATTTATTATTATTTTACATATTTTTATTATATATTTTGTTTTATTATTAAATAATCCTAAGAATTTTATTTGTTTTTTTAATTTTTTTTTCCCTAGTTTTAGTATTTTTTTTGGTGTATTTGCTGTATGCCATAATTTTTTTGTGATTTGATTTACTTTTATATCTTTTGATTTTGCAGATAATATTAATGCAATTAATAGTTCGAATGGTGTTTTATAGTTTAATTCTGTTTTAGGTGTAGGATTTTTTTTTTTAAAATTTTTATTATTTCGTTTATTTTTTTATTATTCATTTTTAAATAAATTTAATTTGCTTTTTTTTTTAAAATTGTTATTATTTATTTGTATTTTACAATTATTTTGTATATATTTTATGTAGTTTTAAATAAATTTTATTTTATAAATATATTATTTAATATTTCAGATTTTGAGTATTTTGATTTTTTATTTTATTTTTTTAAATTTATTTTTTAATAAAATAAATTATATTTAACTTATTTACATTTTAATTTTATTATATTTAATTCTATTAATTTAGTTATTAAATAAAATATTAATTTTGTCAAACAATATTTGTTTTATTTTAGGAGAAAAGTTATGGTACAATATTCTCGTCAAAATAATACTATTATTCAACAAACTCGTACTAGTTTACAAACTTATATGGCTCATGTTTATGGATGGATGACATGCGGTTTATTGTTAACATCTTTTGTTTCTTGGTTTGTATCTAATACCCCTGAAATTGTTCAATTAATTTTTAATAATAGGATTATTTTTTTTAGTTTAGTTATTATACAATTGTTAGTAGTATTTGTTTTATCTGGTATGGTTAACTCATTGAGTGCTACATTAAGTACTAGTTTGTTTATGTTATACTCAGTATTAACTGGATTGACTATGTCTAGCATACTTTTTATTTATACTTTTTCTTCTGTAGCTAGTTTATTTTTGATAACTTCTGGAATGTTTGGTTTTATGAGTTTTTTTGGATATGTTACTAATAGGGATTTGACCAAAATTGGTAGTTTAGCTTTTATGTTATTAATTGGTATTACATTAGCTACAATAGTTAATTTATGGTTAAATAGTTCTCTTTTTACTTGTATATTGAATTATTTAGGTATAGTTGTATTTGTTATTTTAACTGCATATGATACGCAAAAATTGAAGGATTTTGGTGAAAGTATTATTATTGAAAATAAAAATTCATTTCGTCGTTATTCTATTATCGGTGCATTAACTCTATATCTTGATTTTATTAATTTATTTATTATATTAATTCGTAATTTTGGTAATAATAGAAGATAATATATTTATTATCTTTTATTATTTAATAAATTTTTTTTTTTATTATTTGTGAAGTTATCTTTTTTTATTTTATTTTTTTTTAGTTATTATGGGATTTTATTTTCATTTTATAATACATATTTTTTTATCAATATTATTGATATTTAGTTGGAAATATAATTTATTAATTTTATTTTGTATAATTTTATTATTTTTTTATGGTTTTTTATTTTTTGCGATGTTATTTGTCAATCAAATATATTTTTTACGTAAATTTGACGATTTTTTAGAAGAGATTACTACTATTTACTATTTTTTTTGTAATTTATTGATGTTATTTTTAATATCTAAAGTTATTAATAATTTATTTTTTTTGTTTTTTTTAGCTTTGTTGGTAAATTTAGGTCCTTTATTTATTTCTTTAATTAGAATTATATATTGATTTTTTTATTGAAATTATTTTGTTTGTTATTATAAATGATATTTGATTTTAATTATTTAATTAAGAAAGAATTAAAATTATATTTTATTTATATTTTTTATTTCCAATTTATATAAATATTATTTATTGTTATTGTTAATATATAAATGAAGAGTGTTTTTTATGGAATTAAGTACTTTAAATATTTCTGAAAATTGTTCTGTTTTATATAATGTTGTTATAACTGATAATGCTGCAAAACAAATTATTTTATTATCTAATAGAGATTTTAATATTAAAGGTATTAGATTAAAGGTTTCTCATTCTGGTTGTGCAGGATTAATATATAAAATGGATGTTGTGAAAGTTTTAATTGAAAGTGATTTAAGCTTTTGTCATATGGGAGCAACTTTGTATGTTTCCTTAAGTGATATTGAATTTATTAATGGTATTAAAGTAGATTATGTTATTAATGAATTTAGTTCAATGTTTACTTTTAATAATCCAAAAGCTTCTCGTTTTTGTGGATGCGGTAAGAGTTTTAATATATAAAAATTTATGTTAAAAATGTATTTTTTTTTTGGTAAAATGAGATAAATAATGTTTAAAAAGTATAAGCAGGGTTTTTTTACTAAATTAAATACAGATAATTTAGGTTATGGTATCAATAAAGATATTATCATAGCAATATCTAAAAAAAAAAATGAACCATCTTGGATGTTAGATTTTCGTATAAAAGCATTTAATATATGGAAAGATATGTCTGAACCTCATTGGTTAAATGCTTCTTATGAAAAATTAGATTATCAGAAATATATTTATTATTCAGCTCCATGTATTAATAATAATTTAAATTTTGATAACATTAAAAATAAAAAATCATCTAATGATGATGGTAATAATTATTTAACTAAAGAAGTAAAAAGAACTTTTGATAAATTAAATATTCCAATAAATAAAAATAATAAATTAGCAATTGATGCTATTTTTGATTCAGTATCTGTTGCAACTACTTGTAGTGATTTTTTAAAAAAAAAGGGGATTATTTTTTGTTCTTTAAGTTATGCGATTAATAAATATCCTTTTTTAGTAAAGAAATATTTAGGTATGGTTGTACCCCTTGATGATAATTTTTTTGCAGCTTTAAATTCAGCAGTTGTTTCTGATGGTACTTTTGTGTATGTGCCTAGAGGAGTACATTGTCCTATGGAGTTATCTACGTATTTTAGAATTAATTCTAAAAATACTGGTCAATTTGAAAGAACAATTATTATAGCTGAAGAAAATAGTTATGTTAGTTATATTGAAGGATGTTCTGCTCCAATTCATCATAAACATCAATTACATGCAGCCGTTGTTGAAGTTATTTTACATAAAAATGCTAGAGTAAAATATTCTACAGTACAAAATTGGTTTCCAGGAGATAATATTAACAATGGTATTTTAAATTTTGTTACTAAAAGAGCATTATGTTTAGGGGTGGGTAGTCGAATGTCCTGGGTACAATCCGAAACTGGTTCTGCTATAACTTGGAAATATCCAAGTGTTATATTAAAAGGTGATCATTCTATTGGTGAATTTTTTTCTGTAGCATTAACCACAGGTTATCAACAAGCCGATACTGGTACTAAAATGTTTCATATAGGGAAAAATACTAAATCCACAATTATATCTAAGAGTATATCTACATTTAAAAGCAGAAATACATACAGAGGGATAGTTAAAATAAATAAAGGCGCTTCAAACTCTAGAAATTATACTCAATGTGATTCAATGTTGATTGGTAACAATAGTAAGGCTTATACATTTCCTTCTATTAAAGTTAAAAATAATACTTCACAGGTAGAGCATGAAGCTACTGTTTCCAAAATCAATGAAGATCAATTATTTTATTGTTTACAAAGATGTATTAATCAAGATGATGCAGTATCTATGATAGTTAATGGATTTTGTAAAGAAATTTTTACAGAGTTACCCTTGGAATTTGCAGTAGAAGCTAAAAAATTATTATCTATAAATTTAGAAAATAGTGTGGGTTGAATAAATTTAAAATATGGAATGTATTTTATATGCTTAAAATAAATAATTTAAATGTTAATATAAATGATAAAGGTGTTTTATTTGATGTAAATTTAAATATTAACCCTGGTGAAGTGCATGCTATTATGGGTCCTAATGGCTCCGGTAAAAGTTCCTTTTCATCAGTATTATCTGGTAACCCAAAATATAAGGTAATTTCAGGTGATATTAATTTTAAAAATTATAGTATATTAAAATTATCCGCTTCTGAACGTGCTAAAAGAGGTATTTTTGTTGCTTTTCAATATCCTATAGAAATACCTGGTGTTACTAATAAATTATTTTTATATACTGCATATAATTCTTTACGTAAATATAATAATAAAACTAAATTAAATTATATTAGCTTTAATAAGTTGTTAAATAATAAAATTAATTTATTAAATATATCTAAAGATTTTTTATCTCGTGCAGTAAATGTAGGTTTTTCTGGAGGAGAAAAGAAATGTAATGATATATTACAAATGCTAATTTTAAAACCTAAATTATGTATTTTAGATGAAATTGATTCTGGTCTGGATATTGATATTTTAAAAAGAGTATCTGAAATTATAAATAATTTACGCAATAATATTCGTTCTTTTATTATAATAACTCATTATAGACGTATTTTGGATTATATTAAACCTGATTTTGTACATGTTTTGTATAATGGCAAATTTATTCATTCTGGTAATATTTCATTGGTTAGCAAATTGGAGGAAAAAGGATATGGTTGGCTTATCAATTGATATTTTTTTAAATAAATGGAAAGATTTATTTTATAATAGTGTTAATTATTCTAATTATTCTAAAAATCATTTGAAGAGTCTATTAAATATTAAATTAACTGTTAATGAGTATAATTTGTTTAAGTATTTTTTTGATAAAAAATTAGTTAGTTTTGTAAATAAAAATTTATTATTGGATAAAATTAATGAATTGTCTTTACCTATTGATTCTATTCGTTTAATTTTTATTGATGGTTGTTTTTCTTATAATTTTAGTGATAATGAATTTATTATATTTAATAATATAAATGTTTCAAGTTATTATAATTATTTTACAGCTATATCTTCTGATATTTTTTTACATTTAATAGAGAGTTTTTTAAATAAAATTTTTATTTTGAATTTATATTCAAATAATTTAAATGATAAACCTATATATATATTAAATATTACTACAGGATTAAAATCTGATTTAAATGTTTTGAATTATAGATATCATATAATTGTAGAATCTTCATCTTGTATTAGTATTATTGAACATTATGTTAGTTTAAATAATTATTCTCATTTAACTTGTTCTAGATTTGTCATAGAGGTTTTAAATAATTCATATTTAGATCATATAAAAATTTTATCAGAAAATTCTTTTAGTTATCATTTTTCTTGTAATGATATATATATTGATAGTAGTTCTTTTGTTAATAGTACTGTTTTTCTTTTAGGTTCTGGTATTATTAGAAATAATACTAATGTCAGATTTAATGGTGAAAATGGAAATATTTTATTGAATAGTTTATCAGTTCCTATTAAGAGTAATATTTTTAATAATTATACTTATGTTGAACATAATTTTTGTAATTCTAAAAGTCATCAGTTACATAAAATAATTTCTTCTGCTTATGGTAAATTTAAAGGTTTGGTAAAGATACTAAAAAATTCATCAAAAGTTGATGCCACAATGATAAGTAGAAATTTATTATTAAATGATTTTTCTTTTATTGAAACTGAACCTAAATTAGAAATTTATAACAATGATGTAATATGTACACATGCCGCTACTTTAGGTAAGATAGATGAAAATCAAATATTTTATTTATGTTCTAGAGGTATAGATAGTGAAATAGCTAAAAATATTATTTTATCATCATTTAGTCATGATGTTATTGATTTAATAAAAAATAATTTATTGAGAGACATAATTTTAAAATGTATTAATAAGCGGTTATTCGGTGATTTTTATGAATCCATTGATTATTAGAAAACAATTTCCTATTTTAGAAAATAAAGTACATGGTAAAAAGCTAATATATTTTGATAATGCAGCTTCTACACAAAAACCGTTAAGTGTAATTGATACAGAAATGGATTTTTATAAATATGAATATTCATCTGTTCATAGAGGTGTATATTCGTTAAGTACAAATGCTACTAATCGTTTGGAAAATATTCGTATTCAAATAAGTAAGTTTATTAATGCTTCATCTGAAAAAGAAATTGTTTTTTTAAAAAATGCTACTGAAGGTATAAATTTAGTTTCTAATAGTTGGGGATATAATAAATTAAGAAGTGTTGATAATATAATTATTACAATTATGGAACATCATTCAAACATAGTTCCTTGGCAATTGTTATCTTTGAAGATTGGTTTTGAAATTAGAGTTTTAAATATTAAACCTTCAGGAGAACTAAATATTGATCAAATACATTATTTAATAGATAAAAATACTAAATTATTAGCTATTACTGAGATTTCTAATGTTTTAGGATTAATAAACCCGTTAAAAGAAATAATTTCTATAGTTAAAGATTATAGGATTACTACATTAGTAGATGGCTCTCAAGCTATATTGCATAAAAAGGTGGATGTTCAAGATTTAAATTGTGATTTTTATGTTTTTTCAGCTCATAAAATTTATGGTCCATCAGGAGTAGGTGTTTTATATGGCAAGTATGAATTATTAATTAATATGCCTCCTTGGCAGGGTGGTGGTGGTATGATTAAAACTGTTTATTTATCAAGTATTAAGAAAACAACTTGGTTATCTCCTCCTCATCGTTTTGAAGCTGGTACTCTTAATGTGTCTGGTATTATTGGTTTAGGAGCTGCATTAAAATGGTTTCAATCTATAGATATTAATTTAATTAATAAATATGAGAGAAAAATGTATAATTATGCAATGGATAGATTAAGTGAATTATCTTTTCTTAAGATATATAGTTTATCTAAACATTCAATAGGTATAATATCTTTTAATTTTATAAAAAAACATGCTTATGATGTTGGTATTTTTTTGAATAATTATGGTATTGCTATACGTACTGGTCATCATTGTGCTATGCCTTTAATGAAATATTATGGAGTTTCTTCTATGTGTAGAATTTCTTTTGCACTTTATAATATTCAAGAAGAAATAGATAAATTAATATTTTATTTATCTCGTATTCATTATTTATTAAATAAGTATTAATTGTTGATAAATTAGGATTTATTTTTATATGAAATTTTTGTTTACCAGAGATGAAGTATTATCTAATTTTAAATTATTTTCATCTTGGGAAGAAAAATATTTATATATAATTGAATTAGGTGAGTCTTTACCTAAGATGCCTTCTTGTTTATATTCTACTAAAAATTTAATTATTGGTTGTCAAAGTAATGTTTGGGTTTATTTAAAAAAAGATGTTAAAAATATCATTAAATTATATGGTGATAGTGATACTTTAATTACTAAAGGATTTATAGCTATAATATTAATTTTTTATAATGGTTTAACAGTTAAAGAATGTATTGCTTTTGATGTTTATTTTTACTTAAAAAAAATTTCTTTAATGAATAATTTAACATATTCTCGTGTTGAAGGTTTGAATTCTATTATTAATTATATTTTTAATAAATTAAAATTATTTATTTAGTATTTTTTTTTTGAATTTTTATTTAAAATATTTTATTTTTTTATAATTTATATGTTTTTTAATATTTATTTTTTTAATTATTAATTTTATTATTAAATTATAATGTATGTACTGATATAGTATTGGTTGTTCCTTTAGGTACAAGAGCGCCTGATACCATTATTATAGTGTCTCCTTTTTTTGCATAGTTATTTTTTAATGCTATTTTTTTTCCAATATAGTAAAAATCATCTGATGATTTTATTTTGTTTATTATAAATGGTTCTATACCTTTACTCAATATTAAATGATTAGCTGTTTTTTTGTCTGTTGTTAATGCTAGTATGGTTGAACTAGGAAAATATTTACGTAATGATTTAGCAGATTTACCACCTTCAGTAGTTACAATTATTAGTGGAGATTTTAACTTTTCCGCTGTTTCTACTGCACTTTTACATACTGCTTCAGTTATTCTAAATATTTTGTCATTGTTTTTTATGTTAATTTTAGGTTTTATTATTTTATCTGTTCTATTACATATATTTTTCATAATTGATACTGCTTCTATTGGATATTTACCTTTAGCACTTTCCCCTGACAACATTACAGCATCGGTTCCATCTAAAATAGCATTTGCGACATCTCCAGCTTCAGCTCTTGTGGGCCTGGGATTATATATCATTGAATCTAACATTTGTGTTGCAGTAATTACTACTTTGCCATGATTATTACATTGTTCTATAATTTTTTTTTGTGCAAAAATTACATCTTCTACAGGTATTTCTACTCCAAGATCACCTCTTGCTACCATAATTCCATCTGATACATTTAAAATTTCTTTAAAGTTATTTAATCCTTCTTGATTTTCAATTTTTGATATTATTTGTATTCTTCCTCCCTTGTATTTATTTATATATTTTCTGATATTGATTACATCATTAAGTTTTCTTACAAATGATGCTGCTATGAAATCCACATTATGTTTACAACCAAATATTAGATCTGATTTATCTTTTTTAGATAAACTTGGTAAATTAACACATATTCCAGGTAAATTAACACTTTTATTTTCACCTAATATACCATTATTCAATACTTTACATATTATTTTATTTTCATTTAAATCTATGATTTTCATTCCTATTAATCCATCATCTATAAGAATAATATTACCTATTTTTATATCATTTATAATTTTTTTGTAATTTATAGCTATACATGTCTTATCACCTTTTATATTTTGATCTGTAGTTATAGTAAATATTTGATTATTATATAATTTAATTTCTTTATTGTTTTTTAATTTCATAGTTCTTATTTCTGGACCTTGCGTATCCAGTAAAATCGCAGCATTTATCCCAGTTTCTTTCATTACTTTTTTTAAATTATTTATACGATTTTCATGTTCTTCGTAACTACCATGTGAAAAATTTAATCTCATTACATTCATACCAGCTTTTAATAAAGCTGTTAACATTGTTATTGATTCTGTTTTAGGCCCTATAGTGCAAACTATTTTAGTTTTTTTCATAATAATTAATTTTTTGTTTAATATATATATATAATATAAATATAATTTAATAATATCAAATTAATTATTTAATTACAAAATATTGATTTTAAATTTTATTTTTTTTATTGTTTTATTATTAGGTTTAAATTATGTTTTGATTGTTTTTAGATATTTAAAAATAATTCTTTTATGTTTTTATTTTACTTTTATCAGGTTTAATTATCGCTTATGAATAGAATAAAGGATATTTTTTATTTTAAGAAAATTTTTTTCTCTCTTATTTTTATTTTTATTTTGTTTGTTTTATTTTTTTTAATTGTTAATCCATTTATATTATCTTTTACTTGGGCTGGTGTTATTGTTATTTCTACTTGGCCTATATTATTATTTATTGAACGGTTATTATGGAATAAACGTTTTTTGGCTGTTTTTATTATGTTGGTTTTTTTATTATTGTTATTAGTTATTCCTATAGTTATTTTATTAAGCAGTTTAATAGATAATATATATCCACTCATTAATAAATTTAAACATAATCATATAAACTTTCCTAAATTGTTTTGTCTTATCAAGATACCTTTAATTGGAGAAAAATTATTTATTAATTACGATAAATTTATTTTAGGTAAAAATATATTAATCTTTAATAAATTACATCCATATTTAGGTAAATTGGTAGAATTTCTTGTATTTCAAGCTAAACAATTTACTATTTTATTATTAAATATAATTTTAACTTTAATATTTGTTATTTTTTTATATTTTAAGGGGGATAAATTATCTAAAAGTATAAGAAAATTTGTTTGTAATTTTTTTTTAGATCAGGGATTAATCATTTTTGATTTTATAGGAGAATCTATAAGATTTATTGTTTTAGGTGTTTTATTAACAGCTTTAATTCAAGGTGTATTATCCGGTATTGGATTAATTATTTCTAATATACCATATGCTGGTTTTTTGGCTTTGTTAGCAATTTTGTTTTCTTTATTGCAAATAGGATCATTACCTGTATTAATTGTATCTATTATATTTTTATATATAAATGGTGATATTTTTCATGGTAGCATTCTTTTTATTTGGAGTATTTTAATATCTGTTTTAGATGGTATACTTAGATTTGTTTTGATTAAAATGAGTTATGATATACCATTTTTATTAATTATTTCTGGGATATTTGGGGGTTTTTTATCTTTTGGTATTATTGGTGTTTTTATTGGTCCAGTAATTTTGGATATTTTATATCGTTCAATAAATTTATTTATTTATAATGATTGATTTGATAAAATATAATGTATTTTTTTATTTTGATACTTAATATTTTTATTTATATATTGATATTTTATTAATTAAAGTACATTTTATGAAATTTATATTTTTTTATTAAAAGTAAATTTTAATTTATAATTTTTCCTAATTTTTTTCCTCCTAAGAGATGTATATGTAAATGATATATTTCTTGTCCTGCGTTTTTATTACAATTTATTATTAATCTGTATCCACTTTTTTCTATTTTTTGTTTTTTTGCTAATTTTACAGCTATAATTAGCATATGTCCTATTATCATTTTATCTTTTTCATTTTTTAGTTCATTCATTGTTGGTATTAATTTGTTTGATACAATTAATATATGTATTGGTGCTTGAGGGTTCTTATCTTTAAATGCTGTTACTATATTATCTTGATATAGGATATTAGATTTTATTTTATGATTAATGATTTTATTAAAAATATTATTCATACAATTCCCTATTAATTTTTTTAAAATATTTTATTTTTTAATTTTTTTTTATGTATTTTTCTATTGCTGTTTTTATATTATCTGATTGTGTACCAAAAATTAATTGTAATCCATTTCCTATTTTTACTATACCAGCAACTCCTAATTCTCTTAATTTATTTTCGTTTATTTTTGATATTTTTTTTACATCTATTCTTAATCTTGTTATACATGCATCTATATTAATAATATTTTTTTTACCACCCAGTGAATTAATTAATTTAATTATAAAATTTATATTTTTGTATGTATTTTTTTTAATTTTAATGTTTGATATTTCTCTTCCTGGTGTTTTTAAATCAAATTTAGTTATTATAATTTTAAATATACTATAATATAGTATTGAGTAAAAACCTCCTATTATAGGAAATAACCATAATTTATTTCCATTATTACTTAACAAAATAAAGTCAATTAAACCATGGGAAAAACTTATCCCATTGCGCATATTTAATATTATGCATATTGCAAAAGCTAATCCTGATAATATTGAATGAATTATGTATAATATAGGAGCTACGAATAAAAATGTAAATTCTATTGGTTCTGTGATACCCGTTAAAAAAGCTGTTAATGCACCAGATAACATTATACCAGCTATTTTTTTTTGATTTTCTTTTTTTGCTGACTTCCATATTGCTATAGCTGCTGCAGGTAATCCATACATTTTAAATAAATAACCTCCTGATAATTTACCCGCTGTTATATCTCCTGCCATATAGCGAGGTATATCTCCGTGAAATGTTTGTCCTAGATGATTTATGAAATCACCCACTTGCATTTGAAATGGAACATTCCAAATATGATGTAATCCAAAAGGTATTAGTGCTCTTTCTACTATGCCATAAATACTAAAAGCTATTATTGGATTTTGATATGCAGCCCAATGTGAAAAATTTTCTATTATTTTACCTACTGGTGGCCATATAAATGATAATATTATTCCTATTAGAATAGATAATATACCAGACATAATTGGTACAAAACGATTTCCACTAAAAAAACCTATATATTCTGGTAATTTTATCATATGAAATCTATTGAATATAATTGCTGACAATGATCCAGCTATAATACCTCCTATTACTCCTGTATCGTAAGTTTGTTTTGTTATATGTAGATTATTTGAAATTATTAATAATGTTTTATTTATAATTATATATGATATTACTGCTGCTAATGCAGAAACTCCATTATTTTTAGTAAATCCTAATGCAACACCTATAGAAAATATTAGTGGCATATTGATAAAAATTGAACCTCCTGTTTCAGCCATAGTTTTAGAAATTATGTATGGTAAAAAGTTTAAATTGGATGATCCTATTCCTAATAATATACCAGCTAATGGTAAAACTGATACTGGTAACATTAGTGATTTACCTATTTTTTGTAGGTTGATAAATATATTTTTATTCATATATTAATTTCCCTTAAAATATTATTTTTCTAAATTAGTTTTTATTAAATGTTAATTTAATTATTTATAAATTTATTAGTTATTTATATTTTTTTTAATAAAAATTTTTCCCAATTTAATATAGATTTTATTAATATTGATTTTTTATTTACAGTATTTATTTCAAATGAATTTATACATTTTATCCAAATTTTTATACTTTTATATATTGAAAAAACTGATAGTTTTTTAGATAAAGTTTTTATTAATTTATATTGATCATTGTTGATTATGATATCATACACTTTATATTTCCATTTTATTGCATCCATAAGTATAACACATATCCATTTTATGATTTCAATATTATCAAAACTATTAAAATTAATTAGTAAGTCTAATTTATTTTTTATATTTAATATTTTTATTAATTTTATTTCTAATTGTTTTCTATTTTTCCAATATTTTTTATTTAATATATTTAATGCTTTTAATGGTGATTTTTCAGCTAATTTAAATGCTATTAAACATTTTTTTTTCTTTATTTGTGTCTTTTTTTGTATCCAATTTATACATATTTTTTTATTTGGATTTGTTATTTTCCATATTGTAAATTTGTTATTTATTTGTTTTTTTATGTTTATTAAATTATGTGTATTTAGTATAAAATAAGTATTTTTTTTAGATTGTATTAAATGATCAATAAAAGTGTTATTTATATATTTTTTAATATATTCTATTTCTTTTATAAATATAACTTGTTTATAATTATTTTTAATTAAATTATATATTTTATGAAATATAGGATTTATTTTTTTTTTGTTAATTTTTTCTTTTTTGTTATTTATTATTATTTTATAATAGTTTGGGTTATTTTTTTTTTTCATTAATATGCAATTATTACATTGATTGCAATAATTTATTTTTTTTTTATTTGTGCATAAGATCCATTTTCCTATATTATAGGATAATATGTTTATGCCTAAATCTATTGTTGATGAAATGAGAATAATATTTTTTTTATATTTTGATTTGTAGTAGTTTATAATATCATTGTATGTATTTATTAGCCATGGATAGTTTTTCATGAATTATTTGTTTTTATCCAATTTTCTATGATGAATTTTATTTTTTTATGTACATGTTTTATTTTATTATTGGCGTTTATAAATTTTATGTTTTTTTGTTTTTTTATTATTTTTAAATAACATTTTCTAGTTCTATGAAAAAAATTTAATGATTCTTTTTCTATTCTATCTTTATTTTTTCTGTTTTTAATTCTATTTAATCCAATTTCTGGTGTAACATCTAAGTAAAGTGTTAAATCTGGTTTAAAATTTTTTAAGAATAGATTTGTTAATGTTTTTGTGATTTTTCTATCAATTTTTCTTCCACCTGTTTGGTATGCAATAGATGACATATTATGTCTATCACCTATAATCCATATACCTTTTTTTAAATTTGGTTTTATTATTGTTTCTAATAATTGAATTCTTGCAGCATATAATATTAATAATTCAGTATTTTTATTAATTATTTCATTTTTTATACTATTTTTAATTAGTTTTCTTAAATTTTCATTTAATGATGTACTACCAGGTTCTCTAGTTTTTTTTAATTTTAAAATTCCATTTTTTTTTAGTATATTTATTATATATTTGATTGCAGTTGTTTTACCTGAACCTTCTAATCCTTCAATAACTATAAATTTTCCTTTCATTTATTTTTTTGTGTATTTTTGTTATTAATTGTAAAATTTATAAATTTATTTTTAAGTTTAATCGTATTTTTTAAATATAATGGATGCATTTGTTCCTCCAAATCCGAATGAATTACATAAACTATATTTCAAATTTTTTATTTGACGAGCGTAGTTTGGTACAAAATCTAATCCATAGTTTTCATCAGATTCATTTAAGTTTATTGTTGGTGGTATTATTTGTTTTTTTAATGCTAAAATTGAATATATTGATTCTATTGCACCTGATGCTCCCAATAAATGTCCAGTCATTGATTTTGTTGAACTTATGTATATTTTGTTTTTTTTAAAAACATTTTTTATTGCCATAGCTTCAGCTTTGTCTCCATTTATTGTTGATGTGGCATGTGCATTTATGTATCCTATTTTATCAGGATTTATTTTGGCATCTTTAAGAGCATTTATCATAGACTGTGCTGCACCTTCTCCATATTGTGGAGGAGATGTAATGTGATATGCATCACTGCTCATCCCAAATCCAACTATTTCTGCATATATTTTGGCGTTTCTTTTTTTTGCATGTTGTAATTCTTCCAACATTAAAATACCAGCTCCATCACCCAATACAAAACCATCTCTTTCTTTATCCCATGGTCTACTAGCACCTTTTGGATCATGATTTCTTGTTGATAACGCTCTAGCGGCATTGAATCCTCCAATTCCTAATGGAGTACTTGCTTTTTCAGATGCACCTGCTAACATTATATCAGCATCATTGTAAACTATTATTCTGAAGGATTGACCAATATTGTGTATTCCAGATGTGCATGCTGTTGTAATAGCGATTGTTGGCCCTTTAATTCCATATATAATTGTTAAATATCCTGATATCATATTTACTATAGTTGATGGTACAAAAAATGGACTTATTTTTTTTGGACCTTTTTCCATTAGTATTTGGTGATTATATTCAATTGATCCTAAACCACCTATTCCAGAACCAACAGCTACTCCTATACGATTAACATTATGATTATTAATTTGTATTCCAGAATCTTTTATTGCTTGATGACCTGCCATAATACCATATTGTATAAATTCATCTATTTTTTTTATGTTTTTTATATTTATAGTTTTATCAAAAATAAAATTTTTTATTAAACCTGCAAAATGTGTTTTGTGTTTTGTTATGTCAAAATGATCTATATAGTCTATTCCACTTTTGCCTGAGATTATAGATCGCCAATTTGTTTTAACATTATTACCCACGGGGGTTAATATTCCTATTCCTGTAATTACTACTCTGCGTTTTAACATATTTACCCTCTTTAATTTATTTTTAAAAAGGAATTTACGTGATGTTTTTAATAATTTATTTGATATTTGATTATTTTAAATAAATTATTTTTATATTATTTTTTTAAATTTTTATTGTTATTAATATAATCTATAGCTGCTTGTACTGTTGTTATTTTTTCAGCTTCTTCATCTGGAATTTCTGTATCAAATTCTTCTTCTAATGCCATTACTAATTCAACCGTATCAAGGGAATCAGCACCTAAATCTTCTACAAAAGATGCGGTATTAAATACTTTTTCGTTTTTTACACCTAATTGTTCACTAATAATTTTTCTAACACGTTCTTCAATATTATTCATATTGTTAAATTTCCTATCAGAATGGGTTTTTGATATTATTTTCTTTAGTTTATAAGATATCTTAAAAATTACAATTCAATTTTTATTAATAAATATCTTTAAAAATAATATTTTTTAATATGTTATGACATGTATAAACCTCCATTTATATGTATTGTTTCCCCTGTTATATATGATGATTTATCGGATGCTAAAAATGCTACTGCATAAGCAACATCTTTTGCTGAACCGAAGCGTTTCATTGGAATATTATTTAAAATATTGTTTGATATTTCTTTTTTTATTTTTTTTGTCATGTTAGTTTTTATGAACCCCGGAGATACTACATTTACTGTTATTCCTCTTGAAGCAACTTCTTTAGCTATAGATTTACTCATTGCTATTAAGCCAGCTTTTGATGCGGAATAATTTGTTTGACCTATATTACCAGTATTTGCAATCATTGATCCTATTGATATTATTCTTCCTTGTTTTTTTTTTAACATAGAAAATATAACTGCTTTAGATATATAAAATATTGAGTTTAAATTAGTGTTGATAACATTATTCCAATCTTGTTCATTCATTTTTATAAATAGTTTATCTATAGTTATAGCAGCATTATTTATTAAAATATCTATTCCTCCAAAATTTTCTTTAATATTATTTAATAGATTTGTTATTGATTTTTTATTATTAACATCTAATATATATCCTTTTCCTTTGTTTTTTAAAAAATTTTCTATTTTATTTACATTTTTATTATTAGTAGCAGTTCCAATTACAAATGCTCCATATTTTTTTAATATATAAGCTATTGCATGACCTATACCATTTGTTGCTCCTGTAATAAGTGCTATTTTATTTTTTAGATTCATTTATTTTCCTTATTTGTTTTTAATGATTTTGATATATTTTTTGGGTTATTTGTTTGTGTTATTTTCATTTTTTTAGTAATTGCTTTGGTTAAATTACTTAAAATATTTCCTGGTCCCATTTCAATTAAATTTGTAATTTTTTTTGATTCTATATATTTTATTATTTTTATCCAATTTACTGATTTATATAGTTGTTTTATTAAATTTTTTTTAATAATATCAGGATTAGTTTCACATAATATTGTTGAGTTGCTTATTATTGGATATATTGGTTTTTTAAATTTTATTTTTTTTATTATTTTGGATAATTTATTTGCTGCAGGTTTCATTAAAATGCAATGTGCTGGTATACTTATGGATAATGATATTATTTTAGCCCCTGCTATTTTACATTCTTCAGCTGTTTTTTCTACTGAATTTTTATTTCCTGCTATTACTGTTTGATATGGTGTATTATAATTAGTAGTTGTTACAAATCCATGTTTTTTGTTTCTTTTACAAATTGTTTTAATAGTTTTTATATTTAAACCTAATATCACTTTCATTAATCCATCATTTTTTTGTGATGCTTGTTGCATAAATTTTCCTCTTTGTTCAACTAATTTTATTGCACATTCAAATTTTATTACTTTTGCATATACTAAACATGAATATTCTCCTAAGCTGTGTCCAACAATTATATTTGGTTTTATTCCATTTTTATTTTCCCATATTTTGCAAATTGATATTGATGATGTTAATATTAATGGTTGTGTTTTATGAGTTTTATCCATATCTGTTTTAGGACCATTTTGTGCTAATTCCCATAAATCATAATTTAATATTTCAGATGCTATATTGAATGTTTTTTTTACAATAGAGTATTTTTTACTTAATTCATATAGCATACCAATGTGTTGCCCACCTTGTCCCGGGAAAATCATACCATATTTTTTCATATTATTTTATTAAATTAAAAGCGTATTAAAGCCGAACCCCATGTTATACCCGCACCGAATGCTTCGAATATAACTAAATTATTTGATTTTATTTTTCCATTATTTATTGCTTTGTTTAATGCTAATGGTATTGATGCAGAAGATGTATTTCCATGTTTATCTAATGTAATTATTACTTTATTCATATCTATTCCTATTTTTTTTACAATTGCATTTATTATTCTTATATTAGATTGATGTGGTATTAACCAATCGATATTTTGATGTTTAATGTTATTTTTATTTAATGTTTCTTTGATTATTTTTATTGATTTATTTATTGCTATTTTAAAAATTTCATTGCCTGACATTTTTAACCATGATATTTTTTTTCTTTTGTTTCTTTTTTGATAGGGTAAAGTTAATAATTTACCATCTTTGCCTGATGCATGTAAATGTGTTGAAATTATTCCTGGTTGTTTGCTGTTACTTAATATTACTGCACCAGCTCCATCACCAAATAAAATTAATGTTCTTTTATCTTTGGGTTTTAATGTTCTTGTAAGAATATCTGATCCAATTATTAATGCATATTTTATAAATTTATTTTTTATATATTGATCAGCTATGCTTAATGCATATATAAATCCTGTACATGCAGCTGCTATGTCAAAAGAAATACAATCTTTTATATTTAATTCATTTTGAATTATACATGCTGAACTTGGAAAAGCATGGCTAGAAGAAGTTGTCGCCACTATTATAAGTTGAATATCGTTATTTTTTAAACCCGCTGTTTTTATAGCATTTTTTGCTGCCATGCTTCCCATGGTTGAAACTGTTTCATTAGTTTTTGCAATTCTTCTTTCATATATTCCCGTTCTATTTATTATCCATTCATTAGATTTATTTATTATATTTTTTAGATTGACATTATTTCTAATTTTATTGGGTAAATATTTACCTGTACTAATAATTTTTGTATACATATTGATTTTAAATTTCCTATATGCTTTGTTTAATTTTATTTTAACTAAAATATTATTTTTTTATATATTTATTTTTTTATTAATTTTTTTGTATTTATTTTATTTTTTTATTTTGTTTTTTTTTTTAATATTTTGTTTTTTTAGTATTTTTATTCCTTTGTAATATCCTTTGGATGTTAAATTATATCTGAGATGTTTTTCTTTTGATATTTTATCTATTGATATATTAGGTTCATTTAATGAATCATGTGATCTTCGCATTCCTCTTCTAGATCTTGTTGATTTCCTTTTTTGTACGGCCATTTTTTTCCTTTTTTATTTTCAATTAGAATATTTTTTGAGGTTTTTTAATAATATTATTTTTTTAATTACCCAGAGCGGGACTTGAACCCGCATGATCATAAATGATCGAGGGATTTTAAGTCCCTTGTGTTTACCAATTTCACCATCTGGGCAATTTTGAAGGTACGTCTCGGAATTGAACCGAGGTGCACGGATTTGCAGTCCGTTACATAACCACTCTGTCAACGTACCATGTATATTTTTTCAGGATATATGATTATATTTAAATTAATATTATGTTTGATAAATTTTATTTTTAATATTTTATATTTTATATTAAATGTAAAAATATTAGTATTTAAATTTTCATTAATTTTTATATTTATGTACTGTTTTTTTTTATATTTACAGTTTATTTATGTATTTTAATTAATTGTATTTATTAAAATATTTTGTATTTTATATATTTATTAATAAATAAAATTATTTAAATTAAACATTAATACTTAAATATGTATTAAATATTTTTTTATATTTTATATTTTAATTTAATTATTATTAATTTTAAAAAATTTAATTTATTTATATAGAATATCTTATTTTTATTTATTTTTTGTTTATATTTGATATTATTTTATTTTTTTATTATTTTTTTTAAAAAATTAATATTTATTTTACCTTTTTTAAATTTTTTATTTTTTATAATTTTTTTATGTAATTCTATATTGTTTTTTATACCTTCTATTATTAATTCTTCTAATGCATTTTTCATTTTTGCTATTGCTGTCTCTCTATTTTTACCATATGTAATTAATTTTCCTATCATAGAATCATAATAATTAGTTATTGTGTATCCTGTATATATATGTGATTCCCATCTTACTCCTAATCCTCCAGGAGCATGAAAGTGTGTTATTTTACCTGAATTAGGTATAAATTTGTTTGAATCTTCAGCATTAATTCGACATTCTATGGCATATCCATTTATTTTTAAATTTTTTTGTTTTATTAATAATGGGTATCCTGATGATATTTTTATTTGTTCTTGTACTATATCTATGTTTGTTATCATTTCAGTAATTGTATGTTCAACTTGTATTCTAGTATTCATTTCTATAAAATAAAATTTATTATTTTTATATAAAAATTCAAAAGTTCCTACTCCTCTGTAATTAATTTTTTTACAAGCTTTAATACAATATTTTATTATTTTTTTTTTAATATCTTTATTTATGTTTAATATAGGAGCTTCTTCTATTAATTTTTTATGTTTGTGTTGTATTGAACAATCTCTTTCAGCTAAATAAATTACATTTCCTTTTCCATCTGAGATAATCTGTATTTCAATATGTCTTGGTTTGTTTATATATTTTTCTATGTATATTTCATTATGTTTACATGATATTTGAGATTGATTTTGTATAATATTTATATATTGTTCAAGATGTTTATTATTATAAACTATTTTAATTCCAATACCTCCTCCTCCATTTGCTGATTTTATTATTATTGGATATCCTATTGATTCTGCAATTTTGATATTTTTTTTTATATTATTTTTTATGGGTTTTTTTGGTCCAGGAACACATGGCATACCTATTTTTTTCATGGTATTGATTGCTGAAATTTTATTACCCATGAGATGAATTGTTTCTGGTTTAGGTCCTATAAAAATAAATCCAGAATTTTCAACTTGTTCTGCAAAATTTGCATTTTCTGATAAGAACCCATATCCAGGATGAATAGCATCTGATCCTGTAATTTCAGCAGCTGATATAATTGCTGGTATATTTAAATAACTGTTTTTTGGTTGAGGTAATCCTATACAAATTGATTCATCTGCCAAAAGTACATGTTTTTGATATCTATCTACGGTTGAATATACAGCTACTGTTTTAATTCCTAATTCTTTACATGTTCTTAAAATTCTTAATGCAATTTCTCCTCTGTTAGCTATTGTGATTTTGTTTAGCATATTATTTTATCCAATCATTCTATAATTATTAATGGTTCATTAAATTCAACTGGTTGTCCGTTTTTTATTAATATTGATTTTATTATTCCTGATTTATCTGATTCAATATGATTCATTATCTTCATTGCTTCTATTATACAAAGTGTGTCACCTATATTAATTTTTTGTCCTATTGTTATAAATGGTTTAGATGTTGGATTTGGAGTTATATAGAAAGTTCCAACCATGGGTGAACGTATTTTATGTCCAGTTAATTCTTTTGTTTTTTTTTCTTTTTTATATTCTGTATTTTTTTTATTGTATAAGTTATAATTTAAATTATTTGTTAAATATTTATTATTTAAATAATTAATACGAATAGATTCATCTTTATTTGAAATTTCTAATTCTGTAATTTTTGTTTTTTTTACTAATTTGATTAATCTATTTATTTTTTTAATATCCATTTATTATTTATCCTGTTAAATTTTAAATTCAATTAAAGATTGTTTTAAAATAAAATTTTTTATTGTTTTTTTTAATTATTTAATACTAAGCAAAGTAATAATTTTTTTATGTATTTATAATTTTATTATAACATTTAGTTAATTTAAAATTATTTGTTAATAATTTTTTAAAATATAATTTATTTTATCAATATATTTTAATTTATAACAGTATTTATATTAAAAAAAATAAAAATTGTTTTTATATTTTTTATTTATTTAAAGTTATTTATTAATGTATAGACAAATATTATTAAATTTAATTTATTATTTACAAATATAATAGTAATATTTTTAAATTAATTATTTAAAATATTATTTTAATTTCTATATTTAGTTTTAATAATTTTTTTATTAAAAATAAAAAATTTTATTTATGGTATATTTATAGTTTATTTTTTATTTTTTTTATTAAATACAATTCATAATTTTATTTATTTTAATATTTTATTTTATTATTTGGTTTTTTTTATTTATGTTTTTTAATATTCCTATGTATTTTACTTTATTAAGATTAATTTTAATTCCTTTTTTTATTATAATTTTTTATTTGCCTTGTAAATATTCATCTTTATTCAGTAGTTTAATTTTTTTAATAGCATCTTTTACAGATTTATTAGATGGATTTTGGGCTCGTCAATTAAATAGAATTACTCGTTTTGGTGAATTTTTTGATCCTGTAGCTGATAAGTTTTTGACTATTTTTGCTATGTTGTTAATAGTTGAATGTTTTCATGTTATTTTTATTACTTTACCTATATCTATAATTATTATTAGAGAGGTAATTATTTCAGCTTTACGTGAATGGATGTCTATAATAGGAGAAAAAGATATTTTATCAGTTTCTAAACTTGCAAAGATTAAGACGATTTTTCAGATGTTGACGATATCAATATTATTATGGCATTTTAATCAGTATTTTATTTTTTTTGGTATTATTTTATTGTATTTATCTATGATATTAACTTTATGGTCCATGATTAAATATTTTCATATAGTAAAAAATTATTTTTAGATTATATAATCATGTTACAATTGGTTTTGTTGTGATATCTTTAGCGGGAATAGCTCAGCAGGTAGAGTACAATCTTGCCAAGATTGGGGTCACGAGTTCGAATCTCGTTTCCCGCTCAATATTTTTTCAAATTAGATAAAAATTTATTTAATTGATAAAATTTAAATATTTTTTTTAATTTATTTATTTTTTGATTTTTAATAAGTAAGTCATTATTACTAATATTTAATTTAATATTAGTTTTTATTGTTGCTAGTGATTTATAAAAGAATATTTTTTTTTTGTTTTTTTTTAATTGATCAATAATTTCTTTTTTTTTTCTTATAGATATTATATTTATTTTATTTATATTTTTATAAATGTTTTCTATGTTTCCAAATATTTGAATTAATTTATTTGCTGTTACTTTTCCTATACCTGAGATACCTGGTATATTATCTGCTTTATCTCCTGATAAGGCTATGTGATCATTTTTGAATTTGGGTGATATTCCATATCTTTTTAAGATTATATTTTTATCTAAAATTTCATTTTTTTTTGTTAATATTTTTATATTTTTTGTTATTAATTGGAACATATCTTGATCATTTGTTTTAATAAAAACTTTATTATTATTTTTTTTAGTGTAATTTTTTGCAATAGTTCCAATTACGTCATCCGCTTCTATTCCTGAAATACATATACTTTTTATTCCCATATATTTTATTATTTTTTTTACAGGTTTTATTTGTTTTATTAAATTTGTTGGCATTGGCAAACGATTAGATTTATATCTTTTAAATAATTTATTTCTAAAATTTTTACTTTTATGATCAAATATTATAGCTAGATATTTAGGATTAAACATATCAATTAAATTATATATCATGTTTATGATACCAAATATAGCACCTGTTGATTCTCCAATATTATTCTTAAGTAATGGGAATATGTAATATGAATTATATAAATAATAAGTTCCATCTATGAGAAAAAGATTTTTTTTTTGCATTAATTATATTTTATTTTTTTTATTCAATGAATATTTTTTATTATTTGTATAATACAATATTTTAAAAAAATTTATTTTTTTTAAATATTTTTATGTAATGTTAACCATGTATTTATTTTTTTTTTTAAGATTTTAAGCCCTTTACTATTTATTGACGAAAAAGGGTGGATATTTATATTTTTATTATATTTTTTTATTTCATTTTTAAAATATATTTTTTTTTGATTTATTTTATTATTTGATAATTTATCAATTTTATTTAATAAAACTATTATTGATTTTTTTTTATTAGTTTTTTTAATTATATCTATATCTAATTTTTTTAATTTTTGTCTAATGTCTATTAAAATTATTATTCCTTTTAGTGATTTTCTTTTTTTTATATATCTATTTAGAAAAAGCATATGTTTATTTCTATTTTTTAATGATATATTTGAATACCCATATCCAGGAAAGTCAATTAGATAAAAATTTTCTATTATTTGGTATAAATTGATTAATTTTGTTGTTCCTGGTTTTTTGCCTGTAAAAGCCATTTTTTTTACATTACTTAATGCATTTATTGTATTTGATTTTCCAACATTTGAATATCCTATAAATGCTATTTCTATACATTTATCTTTTGGTAAATCTTTTATTTTATTTATACTTTTAATGAATTTAATTGATTTATAATTTATTGAATTGTAATTCATATTACAATAGTTTTCTTATTTTTTATTTTATTCATATTCTAAAATTTTTTTATTAATTAAATTTTTTTCAATTTCTCTTAGTGCGATTACTGTTTCTTTATTTTTTTTTTTTGAAACTATAGGTTGTTCACCTTCTATTTGTATTTGTCTAGCTCTACGAGCAGCTACTAATACTAGATCAAATCTGTTTCCAATTTTTTTTACTGCTTTTTGAACAGTTAAATGTGCCATATTTTTTATTTTTTTTTTAATTTGTTTATATATTAAAATATTTTTATTTTTTTAACAATAAATTATTTAATATTTTTTTTATTTTTTATTCTTTTATATTCTGATATGAAGATACTTTTTAGATCAGATAATGCTATATTAAATTTATCATTAATTATTAAATGATCATATTTTATGTAATATTTTATTTCTTTCATTGATTGTTTTATTCTTTTTTTTATATCTGTTTTATTTTCTGAACCTCTTCTTTTTAATCTTTTGACTAATTCATTTATTGATGGAGGTATTATATATATACTTATATTATTCTTTATTTTTTTTTTAATTTGTTTTGCTCCTTGCCAATCTATATTTAAAAATATATTAATACCCTTAGATAGAAGATTTTTGATTATTTTTTTTGGTGTTCCATAATAATTTTCAAATATTATTGCATATTCCAAAAATTCTTTATTTTTAATCATTTTTTTAAATTTATTTTTTGAAACGAAATAATAATGTTTTCCATTTGTTTCTCCTATACGTTTATTTCTGGTTGTATATGAAATTGAAATTTTAGTTTTATATTTTGATATTTTTTTAATTAAAGATTGAATAAGTGTAGATTTTCCAGTGCCACTAGGTGCTGATATTATAAATAATATACCCTTATTCATATTTTAAAGATGTTAATGTAATTATATTATTAAAAATAATTTAAGTATTTTTTAATCTTTAATATTAAATATTTCTTATTTTTTTATTAATTTTGTCTAATTTGTTTTTCTCTAATTTCTGATAAGATTTTACAATCTATGCATAAATTAGCAATTGGATTTGCTTCTAATCTTTTTATTCCAATTTCTATTTTACATAATTCGCAATATCCAAAACTATTGTTTTCAATTTTATTTATTGTTATTTCTATTTTTTTAATTAATTCTCTTTCTCTTTTTTTGTTATATAATTCTAATTTAAATTCTTCTTCTCTTGATGCTCTATCTATAGGATCAGCTAAGTTATCTGTTTCTTTTTTAATACAATATACTTGTTTTTTTATTTTTTTTTTTAATTTATTGTACCATGTGTTTAAAATTGTTTTGAAATGTTTTATTTGTGATAAATTCATATATTTTTCACCTATTTTAGTTTTATAAGTATTAATACCTGTTATTCCTAAGATATTTAGTGACGATATTTTTTTTTATTTTTATTTTGCATGTTAATTCTCATTTTTTATATTTTAATTTTATTATTTTATTTTTTTAATAATTATTTTATCTTTAAGTTATTATTTTTTTATAATTCGAGTATAGTTTATATATTTATTTAAGATTATGTATTTTTTTTATCGATTTTATTTTTTTATTTTAGATTTGGTGCATATTAATGTTTATAGATAATAAAAAAATAGTTTTTCAAAAAAAAAATTTCAATACTAAAATATTTTTTAGTATTAAATCTTTTTTTTATAAAATAATAAATAAATTAAATTTTTTTTCTAAAATATTTTTTATTATTATAATCATTATTATTGTATATGGGTTATATTTAAATAACAAGATTATTAATCTTATCAATGGTAAAGTTTGGAAATTTCCTGTTTTTGTATATGGAAATATTGTAAATTTTAAATCTGGTATGTTTTACACAAAATGTGATTTAATTTCTATTTTAAATTTTCATCATTATTTAAAAGTTGATGTTTTGGATAATTCTGGTGAATATATTGTAAAAGAAAATAAAATTGAATTAATAAGAAGAGCTTTTAATTTTCCTGATTATAATGAAGGAGCACTTCGTGTTTGTTTTTATTTTGATAAAAATAAAATTAGAAGAATTATAAATACTAAAAATAATAAAAGCGTTGTTTTTTTTAGATTAGATCCTATATTAGTTAATATTATACATACTTCAGATAAAGAAGAACATTTATTTTTACCATTATGTAATTTTTCTAGTAAAATGATAAATATTTTACTTTCCATTGAAGATAAAAATTTTTTTTATCATATTGGTATCAATCCATTTTCAATGTGTAGAGCTCTTATTGCAAATGTTCATGCTGGTAAAATTATTCAGGGTGCTAGTACATTAACACAACAATTAGCAAGGAATTTATTTTTAACTAACAAACGTTCTTTTTTACGTAAGTTTAATGAAATTTTTATTGCCATTATTATTGATGCTTTGTATAGTAAAAACCGTATTTTAGAATTATATTTTAATGAAGTTTATTTTGGTCAATCTGGAATGTATGAAATTAGAGGTTTTCCTCTTGCAAGTATATATTATTTTGGTAGACCAATTAATGAATTATCATTGGATCAGCAAGTATTATTAATATCTATGGTTAAAGGTGCTTCAATATATAATCCATGGAATCATCCTGAGTTAGTTTTAAGACGTCGTAATTTAATTTTAAGATTAATTTTCCATCAAAATATTATTTGTTATAAAGATTATTGTTTTTTTATTCATCGTCCTTTGGGTGTATTATCTAAAAGTAAATCTATAACTAAAAAACCTTTATTTATACAAATGTTATGTCGTGAATTAAAAATTAAATTAGGTAAAAACATTAATGATATACCTGGTAGTAGGATTTTTACTACTTTAGATTTAAGATCGCAATATTTTGCTGAAAAATCTGTGAAACTAAATATTTTATTTTTACGTAATAAATTAAAAATAAATAATTTAAAAGCTTTTATGATAATTGTAGATAAATTAACTGGAGAAGTACGTGGTATTGTTGGTAGTGCATCAACTAAAATTATTAATTCTAATAAAATATTAGAATCTCGCAGATCTATTGGTTCGTTAGCTAAAATTATTATATATTTGTCTGTACTTGATAACCCTGATATTTATGGGTTTAATTCTTGGATTGAAGATAAACCCATTATTATTGGTTTATCTGATGTTAATGATTTTAAATTTAAAAATTATAATGAAAAGTTTATTAACAGAATGGTGTTACTTGATAAAATAATTAATTTAATGAATGTGTCTTCAATCAATTCTAAAGTTAATTTAGATTTAAAAAATATTTTAAATACATTGTCTAAATTAGGCTTATACAAATATAAATCTAAATATTCTATTTTTTCAAATTTAATTAATATGACTCCGGTTCAAGTAGCTCAAATTTTTCAATTAATTTCAAATGATGGTAATAAATCATGTTTATTTACTATTAAATTTATTATTTCGGAAAATGATAAAATTATTTATCATAATCATTATTCATTTAATCATGTAGTTAAATCTCAAGCTACATGGTTGACTTTATATGGCATGCAACAAGTTGTTAAAAATGGAACTGCTAAATCTTTGAGCATATCGTATCCTCATGCTAATATAGCTGGCAAAAATAGTTTTAGTACTGGGTTAGTTGACAGCTGGTTTGTTGGTATAGATCATAGAGATGTTGTAGTTTCCTGGATAGGAATAGATAATAAAAAATCTTTATTTTTAAGTGATATTGATGCAATGCAAATGTATAGATGTTATTTGACTTATCGCCCACCTATACCTTTGGTTTTGTTTCCATTGTCTGATATTATCAAAGTAAATATTAATTATAATAATAAAATAGTTTGTAAAAACAATATTTGGAAAAAAATACCAATTTGGGATTTTAATCATTCTTTTTCAAATTTTTGTAAAAATGATAGTAAGGAATTTATTAATAATTCATTAGTTTTTGATAAAAATAAAAATAAGTCAATAATTTATTGGATAAAAAAATTTTTGGGTTTGTTTTTTTAACTTAGTATTTAGTTTATAATTAATTTTATTTCTTTATATAAATTTATATTTATTAGATATAACATTTGGAAAATTACATGAAATCTGTTAATTTAATTTTTACTGAAGCCGCTGCTAAGAAATTAAAAAAAATAATTGATATTAAAAATAATATAAATATGAAGTTACGAGTTTATATAATTGGTGGTGGTTGTAATGGATTGAAATATAAGTTCATTTTAGATGACAAAGTAAATGATAATGATTTTATTTTTGAAAAACTTGGTGTGTTTTTGATTGTTGATGAATTTACTTTTCAGTATATCATTGGTGGTTCAGTAGATTATATTGAAAATATAATCGAATCTAAATTTTCCGTATTAAATCCCAATGCAAAAGTAACTTGTAATTGTGGTTTATCTTTTAATATATGAAATTATATTATTATTTACTAAGTGATTTTTTTGTTTTATATTTTTTATTAATCATATTTATTGATATTATTTTTATTTTTAATTTTTGTTATTTTTTTTGATATTGTTTTATATAAAAGAGAAATGAAAAATGATAAACATTAGATTTTTTTTAAAATATTTTTTGATTTTAAGTATATTTTTTATTTTTATTCAAAAAAGTATTACAGCAGAAACTTTATCTTATTTTAATAATAATATTCCAAGTTTAGCACCTATGTTAGAAAAGGTAATGCCGTCTGTTGTTAGTATAAATATTGAGGGTAGTACAGTTGTACATACTTATAGATTCCCTCAACAATTTTTTGATGATAGTTTTCCATTTTGTCAAAAAGGATCACCTTTTTATAATTCTCCTTTATGTAAAGATTTTTTTAATGGTGAATCTAAACATAAAAGATTTAGGGCATTAGGTTCGGGTGTTATAATAAATAGTATTAATGGATATGTTGTTACTAATAATCATGTTATTGATCATGCTACTAGCATACATGTTCGATTGAGTGATGGTCGTCTTTTTGATGCTAAAATTATTGGTAGAGATCCTCGTTCTGATATTGCTTTAATTCAATTAGTTAAAGCTAATCATTTGGTTTCTATTAAAATAGCTAATTCGGATTTATTAAAAGTTGGTGATTATGCAGTTGCTATCGGCAACCCTTTTGGTTTCGGTGATACTGTTACTACAGGTATTGTATCTGCATTAGGTCGTAGTGGTTTGAATATAGATAATTATGAAAATTTTATTCAAACTGATGCTGCTATTAATAGAGGAAATTCTGGTGGAGCATTGGTGAATTTAAATGGAGAATTGATTGGTATAAATACCGCTATATTTGCTCCAGATGGTGGTAATATTGGGATAGGATTTGCTATACCTAGTAATATGGTTAAAAATTTAACCACTCAAATGGTTATATATGGTCAGGTAAAACGTGGTGAATTAGGTATTATGGGTACTGAATTAAATGCAGAATTATCTAAAATATTAAATATTAATGTTCAAAAAGGTGCTTTTGTTAGTCAGGTTTTATCACAGTCTTCTGCTTATAAAAGTGGTATTAGAGCTGGTGATGTTATTGTTTCTATAAATGACAGATATATTCCAAGTTTTGCAGCATTACGTGCTGAAATAGGTTCTTTACCAGTTTGTACTAAAATTAGATTAGGTTTGATACGTAATAGTAAATTATTTTATGTTACAGTTGTTTTACAGCAAAGCAAAAAGGATATTATTGATTCTTCAACTTTATATATTGGAATTGATGGTGCTGATTTAAGTAATTATAATAATAATGGTGAACAAGGTGTTAGGGTGGATAAAATTAAATTTAATAGCTCTGCTTATAGAATAGGATTAAGAAAAAATGATATTATTTTAGGTATTAATAAACAAAGAATTTGTAATCTAAATGAATTACGTGAGATACTTAATACTAAATCAACTTTATTGGTGTTTAATATAAAACGTGATAAAAATAATATTTATTTATTAATACAATAAATATTATTTTATTTTTTATATTTTTTATATATTTTAATAAAATTATATTTTTTTTAGATATTTATTAGTTTTGATTTAATATTATCACTTTTATTTAATGTTAGGATTTCGCATCCAAAATTAGTTACTAGTATTGTGTGTTCGTATTGTGCTGATGGGTTAGCATCTTTTGTTTTTACTGTCCAGCCGTCTTTCATAATTTTAGTTTTTTCCGTACCCATATTTATCATTGGTTCTACAGTAAAGATCATGCCTGGTTTTAATTTAATTTTATTATTTTTTGTTTTATAGTGTAATATTTGAGGTTGTTCATGAAATTTTTTTCCTATTCCATGTCCACAATATTCTTTTACTATTGTAAATTTTTTTGATTCTACATATTTTTGTATATTGCAACCTATATCTTCTATATAAATATTTGGTTTAATTATTTTTAAAGCATTGTACAAACTTTTTTTTGCTATTTTACATAAATATTCATTTTTTTTTGTTATTTTTCCTACAAAAAACATTTTAGAAGTATCACTATAATATTTATTTTTTATAATCGAAATATCTATATTTATTATATCTCCATTTTTTAAAATAGTTTTATTCGGAATACCATGGCATATTGTATCATTTATTGATGTACATATTGATTTTGGAAATCCATGATATCCCAAACAAGCAGATTTTGCTTTTTGTTTATATTTTATATAGTTTTTACATATATTATCTAATTCTTCTGTTGTTATACCAGGTTTAATATATTCTTCTATCATATCTAATACAGCTGCTGCAAGTTTGCCAACTTTACGCATTTTTTTTATTTCTTTTTTATTTTTTATGTTTATTTTCATTTGTTTTTTTTATAATTATTAATAAATATTATTTTAATTTAAATTTAAAAAAATTCAAACTATGTTTAATTTTTTTTTTTTGATTTCTTTGTTATATTTGGTGTGTTATTATCGTTTTCATAATTTATTTACATATATTTAAAATAATTTTTATTTATTTTTTGTCATTTGTGGAGTGTGATATGATTGAATTTTCTATTAAAGATATGCTTAAAGCTGGTATTCATTTTGGTCATCAAACTCGTTATTGGCATCCAAAAATGAAACCTTTTATATTTGGTATACATAATAATATACATATAATTGATCTTGAGAAAACTATTTATATGTTTAATAATGCTATGATTGAATTAAGTACAATTATTCAAAATAAAGGTAAAATATTATTTGTTGGTACTAAAAGATCAGCTTCTAAGATAGTTAAAAAAGAAGCAATTTTTTTTAAACAATTTTTTGTAAATCATAGATGGTTAGGCGGAATGTTGACTAATTGGAAAACTGTTCGTCAATCCATTAAGTATCTTAAAGAATTAGAACTTCAATCTAACGATGGTACTTTTAAGAAATTAACAAAAAAAGAATCATCAATAAGATATCATAAATTAAATAAATTAGAAAATAGTTTGGGTGGTATCAAAAATATGGGTGGATTACCTGATGCTTTATTTGTTATTGATGCTAATTATGAGCGTATTGCAGTAAGCGAAGCAAATAAATTAGGTATCACTGTATTTGCTATAGTAGATACTAATTCTGATCCTTCAGGTGTTAATTTCATTATTCCTGGTAATGATGATGCAATAAGATCAATAAAATTATATTTTAAAATAATAAGTAGTGTTATTAATAAAAATTTTACTGTTAATAATAATAATAAATTGAATTAATTTTAATTTATTATTTTTTTTTTATTTTTTATTTGTTAATAATTGTGAGATATATAAAATGATTAAAATTAATTCTAATTTAATTAAAGAACTTCGTTCATTAACTGGAGCTGGTTTTTTGAATTGTAAAAGAGCATTGATTGCAACTAGTAATAATATAGAAAAATCTATTGATTATTTAAGAAAAAATGATCAATGTAATGCGTATAATAGAAGAAATAATATTACTAAAAAGGGTGTTATTTTTACTGGTATTAATGATAATTTTGCTGCAATAGTTGAAATAAATAGTGAAACGGATTTTGTTTCTCGTAATGTTTTTTTTTTAGATTTTGCAAATAAAATTATTTCTTTTGTATTAAAGAAAAAAATCACTGAACTTAGTACGTTAATAGATGTGTTTAATGATGAACGTAATATTTTAATATCTAAACTCGGTGAAAATATTAATATAAGAAAGTTAAGTACTTTAAATGGAGGTGTTGATATTACTTTAGGTAGTTATGTTCATAATATGTATTTAGGTTGTTTAGTTTCTTTAGATAAAATAGATAAAGAATTTTCTAAACACATGGCTATGCATATAGTTGCATATAGGCCTAAATATATTTATATAAAAGATATTCCTGTGAAATTACTTGATTGTGAGAGATCAGTTTATTTAGCACTTGCAGCAAAATCATGTAAATCTAATAAAATATTAAAAAAATATGTTGATGATAAAATAAAGAAATTTATTGAAAATATAGTTTTAACTGAGCAAAATTTTCTTTTATCTTCGAAAAAAAAGGTAAAGAATATATTATTAGAAAAAGGAATTAAAATTATTGATTTTGTTTGTTTCAAAGTTGGTGAATAATTTTTTATTTTTATAAATTTTTGTAATGGAATTTATTATGTTGATTAATACAGATAAATTTAAATATCGTCGTATTTTGTTAAAAGTTAGTGGTGAAATATTTGGTAAAAATGATGGTTCTAATATAAATATAAATATTATAAATAATTTTTTAAAAGAAATAAAAAGCATTTCACGATTAGGAATACAAATAGGTTTGGTTATTGGGGGAGGTAATATAGTAAGAGGTTCTGATATTTCTCATTTTGGAATAGATCGTGTTATTTGTGACTATATGGGAATGTTATCTACTATAATAAATGGTTTAGCGTTATCTAATATATTACATAATAGTTCAGTTAATTCTTATTTAATGTCATCTATCCCTATAGATGGTATTTGTCATACTTATGATTATTTAAAGGCAATTGATTTATTAATAAAAAATTTTGTTGTAATTTTTGTGGGTGGTATTGGTAATCCATTTTTTACTACAGATTCAGCTGCATGTTTGCGTGGTATTGAATTAAATGCTGATATTATTTTGAAGGGTACAAAGGTCGATGGTGTTTTTTCAGCGGACCCTTCTGTTTATCCTAATGCTATTTTATATGATAAACTATCTTATAGTGAAATACTTAATTTAAATTTAAAAATCATGGATTCTACTGCATTTATTATGGCTAAGGAACACAAATTACCTATTCGTATATTTAATATTAATAGTAAAGGTATTATAAAACGTATTATAATGGGCGAAGATGTTGGTACACTGATTTATTGATTAGGTTTTTGATTTTTAAATAGTCTAAAAAGCACCCAATTTTAAAAGGGTGCTTTTTGATTTTTTTACATCATTCCACCCATTCCACCCATTCCTCCTGCTGGGTTACCTCCGCTCATATCTTGTTTATCTTCTTTTGGTAAATCGGTAACCATGCATTCCGTTGTTATCATTAATCCTGCAACTGAAGCTGCATATTGTAAAGCTGATCTTGTTACTTTAGTTGGGTCTAGTATACCAAAATCAAACATATTACCATATTTATCAGTGGCTGCATTATATCCATAATCTTTTTTACCATCTTTTATATTTCTCGCAATTACTGATGGTTCTTCACCCGCGTTAGATACTATTTGACGTAATGGTGCTTCCATTGCTTTTAATGCAACTTTTATTCCTACATTTTGATCTTCATTTTGTCCTTGTAAATCTGATATTTGTGCTGCTACTCTTACTAAAGCCACTCCTCCTCCTGCAACAACTCCTTCTTCTACAGCGGCTCTTGTAGCGTGTAATGCGTCTTCAAATCTAGCTTTTTTTTCTTTCATTTCTACTTCTGTTGCCGCTCCTACCTTTAGTACTGCTACTCCTCCAGCTAATTTTGCTACTCTTTCTTGTAATTTTTCTTTATCATAGTCGGATGTAGCTTTTTTTATTTCTTGGCGTATTTGGTTTACTCTTCCGTTTATAGAAATTTTATCACCTTTTCCACCTATTATTGTTGTAGTATCTTTATTTATAACAACTCTATTAGCTTGTCCTAGGTCTTCTATTGTTGTTTTTTCTAATTCCATTAATAAATCTTCAGATACAACTGTACTAGCTGTTAATACGGCAATATCTTGTAACATAGCTTTTCTTCTATCACCAAATCCAGGAGCTTTTACTGCTGTTGCTTTTACTATTCCTCTCATTGTATTTACTACTAAAGTGGCTAGAGCTTCTCCTTCTACATCTTCTGCAACTATTAGTAATGGTTTTCCTGCTTTAGCTACTGCTTCAAGTAATGGTAAAAGTTCACGAATATTAGAAATTTTTTTATCTACTAGTAGTATGTATGGATTTTCTAATTCAACAGAACCAGATTCGGATTTATTTACGAAATAAGGAGATAAATATCCTCTATCAAATTGCATACCTTCTACTACTTCCATCTCATCTTCTAAACCATTTCCTTCTTCTACTGTTATAACTCCTTCATTTCCTACTTTTTCCATTGCTTTTGCGATTAATATACCTACACTTTCATCTGAATTTGCTGATATTGTTCCTACTTGTATTACAGAATTAGAATCTGAACATGGTATTGATAAATGTTCTAGTTTTTTTACAGCTGAGAATACAGCTTTATCTATACCTCTTTTTAAATCCATAGGGTTCATACCAGCAGCTACCGCCTTTAATCCTTCACTGACGATTGCTTGTGCTAGTACTGTAGCTGTAGTTGTTCCGTCTCCAGCAGCATCATTTGCTTTAGATGCTACTTCTTTAACCATTTGGGCACCCATGTTTTCAAATTTATCTTCTAATTCAATTTCTCTAGCAACTGTTACTCCATCTTTAGTTATTGCAGGCGCACCAAAGGATTTGTCTAAAACTACATTACGGCCTTTAGGCCCTAAGGTTACTTTGACTGCATCTGCCAGTACGTTCACGCCTTTTAACATTTTACTTCTGGCGTCATTACCAAATTTTACGTCTTTAGATGTCATTTTAATTTCCCTTAAATTTTTATATAGTTCATAGCTTGAATGTAAAAAATAAAGTTTATTCTACTATCGCTAGAATATCACTTTCTGGTATGATTAATACTTCTTGTTCTTCTATTTTTTCAGTTTTTATTCCATAACCCTCATTAAATATAATTACATCTCCTATTTTTACATCTAATGGTTTTATTTTCCCGTTTTCAAGAACACGACCTTTACCCACCGCTATTACAGTTCCTCTTGTAGATTTTCCTGTAGCTGAGCCAGTTAATACTATTCCTCCTGGAGATTTAGATTCAGTTTTTAATCTTTTAACAATGACACGATCATGTAAAGGACGAATTTTTATGTTTTCCATTTTATTATTTTTCCTTATAGATATTTTACAGTAAAACAATTTATTTATTTATTTTTTAAATAAATTTTATTAATTTTGTTTTCTATAATCATTCTTAAACTTGTAATATGGACATTATTCAAATCTTTCAAGAGTATTTTTTTTTTTTTTTTATAAATTTATGTTATTTATTTGAATGTGTTAGTTTTCTTTATTTTTTTTTAATATTTTAATAAGTGATAAATTATTTTTAATTAATTTTTATATATAGTTTTTTAAATAATTATATAATATATTTTTAAATATTTAATTTATTGTTTTATAAATTATTTTAAGTTTTTTGTCGTTCATATTAATAGTGATAGTTATGAAATTTAATATTATAAATGTACGTCGTATATTTTTAGATTTTTTTGAAAATAAAGGTCATAAAATTTTTACTGGTGGACCATTAATATCTTCTGAAGATACATCTTTATTATTTACTAATGCAGGCATGAATCAATTTGAGGATTATTATTTAGGATATAAAAAATCTCATTTTTCTAGAATTGTTACTTCTCAAAATTGTTTACGTGTGGGTGGTAAGCATAATGATTTAGAAAAAATTGGTTATACTGATTTTCATAGTACTTTTTTTGAAATGTTAGGTAATTTTAGTTTTAATGATTATTTTAAAAAAGAAGCTATTTTTTATGCTTGGGAGTTATTAACTGGTATAAACAATTTTAATTTGTCTAAAGATCGATTATTAGTTACTGTGCATTATCAAGATTATGAGTCTTATAAAATATGGTCAGAAGATATTGGTATTAAATCGGATCGTATTATTATTATTGGAGATAATAAAGATAAAATTAATTATCATTTTTCTGATAATTTCTGGCAAATGAATAATATAGGTCCTTGTGGTCCATGTACGGAAATTTTTTATGATAATTCTATAAACTTTTCTGATAAAATTGTAGATTCAAATGTTGTTTATTCAAAAAGATTTATTGAAATTTGGAATATTGTATTTATTCAATTCAATCGTGACATTGATGGATCTTTAATACCATTAAAGATTCCTTTAGTAGATACTGGGATGGGTTTAGAACGAATCGTCTCTATTTTACAAAATGTTTATTCTATTTATAAAATTGATTTATTTAATAATATGATTACTTTTATAGCGGATTTAATTAAATGCAATGATTTAGTTAATATTTCTTTGCGTGTTATATCCGATCATATCCGTTCTTGTATTTTTATAATTCAGGATGGTATTTTACCATCCAATGAAAAACATGGTTATGTATTACGCAAATTAATCAGACGAGCTATTATTCACGGTTATATGTTAGGTATAAGAGATAGTTTTCTTTATAAATTAGTTAGTTTTTTTATTCATTGTTTGAAATTAAATAATTATTTAATAAAATTAGATGTCAATAGTATTTCATCTGTTATAAAATCTGAAGAAGATCATTTTTCAAGAACTTTGCAAAAGGGTTTTTTATTACTAAATAAAAAATTGATTAGTTTAAAAACCAATGTATTAGATGGTAAAATATTATTTGAATTATATGATACTTATGGGTTTCCTATTTATTTAACTAAAGAAATTTGTCTTAAAAATAATATTTTGATTGATTTTATTAAATTTGAAAATTGTATGTCTGAACAGCGTAAAAGATCACGTATGTATAATAATGATACTACAAAGTTAAAATTTAATGGTTTAATTTTAAGTAATTACTCATCGGTTTTTAATGGATATATTAATTTTGAAATTACTAGTAAAGTATTATTAATATTAGTATCTAATAAGATGGTTAAAGACATATATACTGGTCAAAAGGGTATTATTATTTTAAATGAAACATCATTTTTTTTTGAATCTTCTGGACAAATATCAGATATAGGTATTTTAAAGAATAATAATGGTATATTTAGAGTTGATAAAGTAAAGAAGCATGGAAATGTTATATTTCATATTGGTGTTTTAATTTCAGGTAATTTATCTGTATTTGATATAGTATGTTCTTCCATTGATAAATTTCATAGAAAATGTATTGAAATTAATCATTCTTCTACACATTTGTTACATTCTGCTTTACGTACCGTTTTAGGTGAACATGTTGTGCAAAAAGGTTCATTTATAAATCATAAATATTTTAGATTTGATTTTTTTCATAAAAAATCATTAACTACTGATGAATTGTATTTAATTGAAAAAATTGTCAATAATTATATTCGTGATAATATTAGTATCTCAACAACTTATATGAATTTAAATGATATTAGATTAAATAATATTATTTTTTTATTTGGTGAAAAATATAAACAGGAATTTATGCGTGTTGTTAAAATAGGTAATATTTCTTATGAAGTATGTTTGGGCACACATGTAAAACGTACTGGTGATATTGGATTTTTAAAAATTATTTCAGAGAAAGGGATATCTTTGGGTATTCGTCGTATAGAGTCTGTTGCTGGAAAATATGCCATTTCTTATATTCAATCCTTGCATTCTAAAATTAATTTATTTAGCAAATTATTAAATAGTAATTTTAATAACTTAGAAAATAATTTAATATCTACAATAAAAAATTTTAATTTATTAAAAAAAATTTTAGAAAAAAATAAAAAAGATAATTTAAATAAAAATATTATTTTCCTTAAGAAAAATATTGAAGTTTTTAAAGGTGTTAATTTTTTGTTTAATTATTTGGTAAATTTAGATATTAATAATTTATATAAAATTATGTATATTTTAATTAAAACTTTAAATAAAATAATATTTTTTTTATTCACTAATATAAAAGATGATTACTTTTTTATTTTTTATATTAGTAAAAATTTAAATTATTTATTCGATAAAAAAGAGTTAATTAATTTTTTATCTAGTAAATTTAATTGTAAAATATGTTTTAATTCTGATATTGGAAATTTTCGTATTAAAAATGATTATTTTATTGATGATTTTGTAAATGAAATAAAATATTGGATTTTTGGTAAAATATAATTAATTTTATATTTAATTTATTTTTTTATATTTTATTGTAAAATTAGGTTCTTTATTTTATAGTTTAAAATTTGATTTGGTAGTTTATTTAGGGATGAAAAATGCTTATTTTGACTAGGTGTGTAGGTGAAGCTCTTATTATTAATGATAATGTTTGTGTTACAATTTTAGGTGTAAAAGGCAATCAAGTTAGAGTTGGGATAAAAGCTCCTAAAAATGTTGTTATTCATAGGGAAGAGGTTTATCGAAAAATAAAAATACAGAAAATAAAATCTTTATAATATTATGTTTTAATAAATTATTTATTCATAAAAGTTTTATTGGTGAGATGGCCGAGAGGTTTAAGGCGCTCCTCTGCTAAGGGAGTATGTAATTTTAAATGCATCGAGGGTTCGAATCCCTCTCTCATCGTTTTTTTGTGTAATTTTTTTATTATTTAGCACCCGTAGCTTAATTGGATAGAGCATTCGGCTACGAACCGAACGGTTGGAGGTTCGAATCCTCTCGGGTGTATTTTATATTTTATTATAAAAAACTTTTATGGTTTTTGTTTATTATATTTTATTTTTTGAATATTTTTTTATTTTTTAACAAGTTTTTCTTTGATTTTAGCCGCTTTACCTTTTAATGATCTTAAATAATATAATTTAGCTTTTTTTACTATACCTCTTTTATTTAATTTAATTTGATCTATTATAGGCGAGTGTTTGTTGAAAACTCTTTCTATTCCTTCGCCATGTGATATTTTTCTTACAGTAAATGAAGAATTAAGTCCTCTATTTCTAATTGCAATTACTAAACCTTCAAATATTTGAGTTTTTTTTTTATCTCCTTCTTTTATTAGTATTTTTATTTCAATAAAGTCTCCTTGTTTAAAAAATGGTATATTTTTTTTCATATATTTTTTTTCTATTTTATTTATAATTTTATTCATTATTTTTTTTCCTTAAGTTATATTTTTTTTTGAATTCTGAAATTAATTTTTTTTGTTCAAATGTTAGTTTTATTTTTTTTAATAAATCTGGTCTTTTTATCCATGTATGTCCTAATGCCTGTTTTAATCTCCATTTATTTATTTTAGTATGATTACCTTTTAATAAAACTGATGGTACTTTATTACCTTGTAAATTAGATGGTCTTGTATAATGAGGGGCATCTAAAATTCCCTGATAAAATGAATCATTTGTAATAGATGATGTTTGTTTAATTGTATTTGGTATTAAACGTGTTATGCAATCAATTAAAACCATTGCTGGTATTTCTCCTCCACTTAATATGTAATCTCCTATGGATATTTCTTCATCTATTTCTGTTTCTATTATTCTTTCGTCAATACCTTTATATCTTCCACACACTATTATGATTTTTTTATATTTTATTATTTTAAATATTTTTTTATGTTTTAATATTTTACCTTTTGGTGAAAGATATATTACTTTTGTATTTTTGCCTATTTTTTTTTTAATGGTTTTTATTGTATTTATTATAGGTTCATACATCATTAACATTCCTCCTCCTCCTCCATACAAATAATCGTCTATTTTTTTATTTTTATTTTTTGTATAATTGCGGGGATTCCAAAGTCTTATTTTTAACAATTTTTTTTTTGTGGCACGCTTTATATTTTTAAAATTTTTTATTATTTTAAATATTTCTGGTAATATACTTATTATTTCTATCAGCATTTTATTTTATTTATTATTTATTCCAATCTATTTTAATTTGTTTTTTTTTGTGATTTATTTTTTTTATTATTTTATTGTTTATGAATGGTATTAGTTTTTTCTTTGTTTTTTTATGTTTTTGTATTACTAATATAGTATTTTTTTTTATCGTAATTAATTTTATTATTTTGCCTATATATTTTTTTTTAGCATCTATTACTTCATAATTTTTTATTTTATTAATTAAAAAATAATTTTTTTTAAATATTTGTTTTTCATGTACCGATATATCACAATTAGTTAAAATTTTTGCTTCATTTATATTATTAATATTCTTTATTTTTATAATAATTTTTTTATAATGTTTTTTCCAGTTTTCTATTTTTATTATTGATTTATAATTGTTTTTTTTAATTTTCCATGTTTTGAAATCAAATATGTTTTCTTTTATTTTAAAGAATGAATTTATTTTTAACCAACCTTTTATTCCTAATGTTTTTCCTATTTTACCTATTATTATTTCATTTTCTTTTATTTTTTTATTCATTTGCATTTGTTTTTTGTTTTATTTTTTTTATAGAATATTTTAGTCTTTTTGATAATTTTGCTCCTGTTTTTTTCCAATATTCTAATCTTTTCATATTTATTTTAATATTTTTTATTTTATTTTTTGTAATGGAATTTAAAAATCCTATTTTTTCTATAAAACGTCCATTTCTAGGATTTCTTTTATCGGTTACTATAATATTATAAAATGGTTTTTTTTTTGCACCATTTAGAGCTAAACGTATTCTTATCATAAAACATCCTGTTTAATTTTATTAAATTTTAATTTTTAAAAATATTAGTTTTAATAGTAAATATTTAATAATGATTAATGTCAATAAAAAAAATTTTAATTTTTTATTTGTTAAAATTTTATTTGGTATATGTTTTTCATTTTTTAATTTTTGATTATTTAAATAAAAATAAAAAAATATTTTTTAATAACTATATTATTAATAAAATATAATAAATAAGGAATTTAAATAAAAATTATTAAATATTTTATTATAATTATAGATTATATTTTTATTTTTAAAATAAGTTGCTTTTTTTCTTTAAATTTGTGTTAAAATTCATTGTTTTTGTCAAAACTAATATTTTATTAAATTTCATGGTTTATATAATTAATATTTATATTTTTAAAATTTATTTTATAAATTTAATATATATTTTGGTTATTGTTTATATTTTAAATATTATTTTTAATATAATTTAGCTTATTATTGTAAGATTTTTTTTTTTTTTTTTACATTAATTGATTTTAGAATATTGAATTTATTTTTAAATATTGATTTTATTACATCAATATTTTTTTACTATACAATGTTATATCACATTAAGATTAATTTTTATTTTTTATAGTTTATTATTATTTTTTATTGTATTATTTTTATAAGGTTATTCTTTATGAATCCTATGCTTAATATAGCAATTAAAGCGATTAGATCTGCGGGTAATTTTTTGATACAAAAATATGTAAATTATACAAAATTAGATATTAATAATATAACTAAGAGTAGTTTAGCTATAGCCAATATTAACAGATCAATGAAATTGATTATTATGCAAGTTATTCAAAAATATTATCCTAATCATATATTTATAAAAAATAAGTATAAGTTACATTTTACTAAAAGTAATAATACTAAATGGGTTATTAATTCTCTTGATGGCGTAGATAATTTTATTAGAAAATTTCCACATTTTTCTATTTCTATAGCAGCTATAGTAAATGGTAGATCTGTAATATCTTTGATATATGATCCAATTCGTAACGATTTATTTTCTGCAGTTCGTGGTAATGGAGCGCAGTTAAATAGTTTTAGAATTAGAAGCAATTCTATTTGTAAATTAGAAAATATTGTTTTAGCTTTATCTTTAAAATCAAAATTGAACAATGATATAATTTTATATAAAAAAGTATTAAATAAATTGATTAACAGTCATATTGATTTTCGTTATACTGGATCTTCATCTTTGGATTTAGCATATCTAGCAGCTGGTAAAATCGATGGTTATTTACAAGTTGGTTTTAATTATTTTGATTTTATTTCTAATGAATTATTGTTAATAGAATCAGGTAATATCTTATCAGATTTTATTGGTAAAAGTGATTGTCTGTTATTTAATAATGTTATATGTGGCAATCCTCGTTTATTAAAAGAGTTATTAATTTTGGTTAAAGAATAATTATTTATATATTGGAAATTTATTGCATAAATTTTTCACCATTTTTTTTATTTTTTGAATTTTTTTTTTATTTTTTATATTATTTAATATTTCAACAATCCAGTATGTTATTTTTTTTGTTTCTTTTTTTTTAAAGCCTCTTTTTGTTATAGCGGGTGTTCCTATACGAATACCCGATGTTATCGTTGCATTTTTTTTGTCATTTGGTATAAAATTTTTATTTGTTACTATATTTGCTTCATATAATGCATTACTAGCTTCTAATCCAGTAATGTTTTTGTTAGATAGATTTATTAAAAACATATGATTTTTTGTACATCCGGATATTATTTTATATTTTTTTTTAATTAATATTTTTGTCATTGTTTTAGCATTTTTTATTGTTTGTTTTTGATACGATTGAAATTTTTTTTCCATAGCTTCTTTAAATGCTACAGCTTTAGCTGCTATTATATGCATCATTGGGCCTCCTTGTTCTCCTGGGAATATCGCACGATCTAATTTATCATATAAAATTTTATCTCCTCCTTTAGCTAATATCATTCCCCCTCTAGGGCCTGATAAAGTTTTGTGAGTAGTTGTTGTTACTACATGCGCATATGGTAATGGATTTGGGTATAATTTAGCTGCAATTAACCCTGCTATGTGGGCCATATCAACAAGTAAATATGAATTATTTATTTCAGCAATTTTTCTTATTCTTTTCCAATTAATTATTCCTGAATAAGATGAAAATCCAGCTATTATTAATTTTGGTTTATATTTGTTACTTAATTCATGTATTTCTTTATAGTTTATATTACCTTTTATATTTAATCCATAGTTAATGACTTTATATAATTTTCCTGATGAATTTATCTTTGCTCCATGAGATAAATGTCCTCCATGTGTTAACTTCATACTAAGTATGGTATCTCCATAATTAATAAGTGCATTATACGCTGCTAAATTTGCTTGTGTTCCTGAATGTGGTTGTACATTAACATAGTCAGCATTAAATAATTTTTTTGCTCTTTTAATAGCTATTTTTTCTATTATGTCTACATATTTACATCCTGAGTAAAAACGTTTATTGGGATATCCTTCTGCATATTTATTTGTTAAAATTGATCCTTGTGCTTGCATAACACAGTTACTTACATAGTTTTCTGATGCTATTAGATTTATATATTCATTTTGTCTTTTTTTTTCAGCTTGGATTAATTTCCATAATGTATTATCATATATTTTAATATTTTTTTTCATAATTATTTTTTTATTTTTTTTTTGATTTTACATTATTATAATATTTTTTTTAAAATATTAAATTTTAATATTTATCAAACTTTTATTATTATATTTATTTCATTCAAATTAAATTTATTTTATGATTAGTATGATAGTTGCTTTTTCTATTAATAAAGTAATTGGTATTAATAATCAGATACCATGGTATATCCCAGAAGATTTAAAATGGTTTAAAAAACATACATTATTTAAAATTATTTTAATGGGGAGATTAACATGGGAGTCCATTGGTAAATTATTGACAAAACGTACAAATATAGTATTAAGTAGATCTGGTTCTTGTAAAATTAATTTATCTGAATTATATAATACTAATAATGTAATATGGTTGTCTTCATTTGAAGATTTATTCATTAATTTATCAAAAAACGATGAAGTTGTTATCATTGGTGGTGAAAGTATTTATAAACAAACATTAAAATACGTAGATAGATTATATTTAACTCATATTTATAAATATTTTTATGGTGATACATTTTTTCCCGATTATAATATTTATAATTGGAAATCTATTTATAAAAGAAAATGCGTATTTAATATTAATGGAAAATTTACTTATTGTTTAGAAATTTTAGATAGAATTATATAATTTTTTAATATGGAATATAGTGAAGATATAATTATAAATAAATTTAAACATAAAACTGTTTTTCTTGAAGAAGCCGTTGATATGTTAAATATAAAACCTAATGGTATATATATAGATGCTACATTCGGTTGTGGTGGTCATTCTTATTTAATATTGTCTAAATTAAATAAATTTGGTAAATTATATGTAATTGATCGTGATCCATTTTCTATATTTTTAGCAAAAAAAATAATAGATTCTAGATTGTTTGTGATTCATGATAGATTTTCCAAATTAATAAATTATGTAAAAAAATATTCTATATTTGGTAAAATAGATGGTATTTTATTTGATTTAGGCATGTCTTCTTTACAATTAAATGAACCTAATAGAGGTTTTTCTTTTATGCGTGATGGTTTTTTAGATATGAGAATGGATTATTTTTCTTCTATGTCGGCATTTAAATTTTTATTTTTTAGTGATTCATTTAAAATAACTCATATTTTAAAAAAATATGGTGAAGAGCGTTATGCTAAATTAATAGCTAATAAAATAGTTGAATATAATAAAATTAGTATTTTAAAAAAAACTAGTGATCTTTCTAAATTAATTTCTTCTGTGGTATTTAATAAAACTTATAAACACCCATCAACTCGTACTTTTCAAGCTATTAGAATATATATTAATAATGAGTTGTATGAAATAACTGAAATATTTAAATATTTATTATCAATTCTTAATATAGGAGGTCGTATTTGTGTTATAAGTTTTCATTCTTTAGAAGATCGTATAGTGAAAAATTTTATGAATAAATATGGTAAAAGATTTTATTTCCCTTACAAATTACCTATTTTAGATTCTCAAATAAGAGATTTTAATATTATGAGATTAAAGGTATTCAAAAAAATATTTCCAACTAAGCGTACTATTTTATTAAATTCTAGATCCCGTAGTGCTATATTAAGATCAGCTGAAAAAATAATTTAGTTTTTTTTATATTTATTGAACAAAATATATACAATTTTATAATTTATGAGTTTTAATTTATGTTGTATTTAGATTATTTATTATTACCCTGGTTATTCAATGTGCCTAAGATAAAAATATTTAATATATCTTTGAATAGTAAATTTATTATTAAAGGAGATCTTTTTATTGCTAAGCCTGGATATAATATTGATGGTAGAAATTATATTATTGATGCATTAATTAGAGGGGCAAGTGCTGTATTAGTTGAGACAAATAATTTGATTTTAGATCTTAATATAACATATTTTAATGATGTTCCTATAATTTATTTTTTAAATTTGTCTAAAGAATTATCTTTTATTTCTCAACGTTTTTATCCTATATCTAATAAGTTAAAATTAATAGCAATAACAGGTACTAATGGTAAAAGCACTATTTCTCATTTAATTACTCAATGGGTTTTTTTATTAGGTAATACGGGGGCAGTTATGGGTACCATTGGTAATGGTATATATGGTGATTTATGTCCTTCAATTAATACTACAGAATCAGCTGTTGAAGTTTGTAAAATGTTGTATCATTTTTCTAAAAATAAAGTTGATATTGCTTCGATAGAGGTATCTTCTCATGGTCTCATTCAAAATCGTGTTTTATCTTTACCATTTACTGCTGCTATATTTAGTAATATTACTATGGATCATCTAGACTATCATATAAATATGGAAAGATATATAAAGGCTAAATGGTTATTATTTTCTAAACATGATATTAATATTAGTATTATTAATATAGATGATAATATTGGTAAACGGTGGGTAAAGAAAATTTCTAGGGTAGTTTGTGTTACTACTAATCGTAATTTACACTTTAGTAAAGATGAATATTGGTTAAAATTAGATAGTGCAAAGTATAATTTTAATAATACTATTATTCATTTTGATTCTTTTTGGGGTAAAGGAACTTTTAGTACTAAATTAATTGGTGAATTTAATGTTATTAATATTTTGTTAGCTTTGGCTACACTTTTGTGGATGGGATATTCATTAACTGATTTAATTTCTACTGCTAAGTTTTTAAAACCTATTATAGGCAGAATGGAAATGTTTCATTCGATTAATAAGCCTACTGTGATTATTGATTACGCTCATACTCCTGATGCATTAAAAAAATCTTTGATATCTGCTAGATTATATTGTAAAAATAAACTATGGTGTATTTTTGGTTGTGGAGGTAATCGTGATAAATCTAAAAGACCTATTATGGGTAGTATTGCGGAACAATTATCTGATTATGTAGTTATTACTGTGGATAATTCACGTTATGAAAATCCTATTTATATAATTAATGATATTAAATCTGGTTTTACTAATAAAATCAATAAGAAATATTTTTTTAATCGGTTGCAGGCTATATTCAGTACTATATTATATGTGGATAATGAAGATTTAGTTTTAATAGCTGGAAAAGGACATGAAAATTACCAAATTATTGGAAATTATTATATTGATTATTCTGATCATTCAGTAGTAAAAGCAGCATTGAAAAAAAGATATTCATCTTAATAAATTTTGATTACTTTAATTTTATTCAATAGTTTTATTAATTTTTAATAATTTGATTTAATAATATTTATTTGAATAATATAATTATATTATTTTTTTAATAGTTAAAGTTTGTAAATATTTATTTTCAAAAATTTATAATAATAAATTATTTTAAAATAATTTATTTATTATTTATGTAATGTATATTTTGAATTAAAATTAAATTGTAATATTTTACAGATATAATGTTAATGTTATGTAGCTAATTTTCTTATTCTAAATATATAATTTTATATATATAATATAGTAAAAATTATATTTTGATAATTGTGTAATAATTTACAATTTATATATAAAAAAAATGATATTTATTTTTAAGAGGTGATGATGTATGTTTTTTTGTTTATTTGACATATTTCATAATATAAATTTTTATTTATTTACTTTTTTTTCTTATAGAATTAGAATATTTGCAAGTTTTTTTACCTCATTCTTAATTTCTTTGTTTTTAGGTTTTTATTTAATAAATTTATTAAATAAATTTAATATTTATCAAATTATTAGAATAAATGGTCCAAAAACACATTATTTAAAAAATAAAACTCCTACAATGGGCGGTATAGTAATTATAATTTCGATTTTTTTGTCTGTTTTATTTTGGTCGTATTCTTATAATCATTATATAAAATATATTTTTATTATATTATTTAGTTATGGATTAATTGGATTAATTGATGATTATTTTAAGTTAATTAATAAAAATTCTAATGGAATAAGTGTCAAGTATAAGTACTTTTTTCAGTCTATAATAGCATTTATTTTATCTTTTTTGATATATTATCGTTGTAAAAATGTAATATTTTCTAAATTTATATTTAGTTATTTTAAATTTTCAGAAATACAATTAGATATATTCTATATAATATTATTTTATTTTGTTATAACTGGAACTAGTAATGCTGTTAATTTAACAGATGGATTAGATGGTTTGGTTGTTATACCAATTATTTTAGTTTTTTGTGGTTTTTTGTTAATATCTTATTTTTATAGTGATATTTATATTTCAAGTTATTTTAATATTCCTTATTTGTGTAATGCTAGGGAATTGGTTATTTTTTGTTCATCAGTAATAGGTTCTTGTTTAGGATTTTTATGGTTTAATTTTTATCCTGCTAAGATATTTATGGGTGATGTGGGTTCATTAGCTTTAGGTGGTTCATTAAGTGTTACTTCTATTTTGTTACATCAAGAGTTTTTGCTTTTTATTATGGGTGGTTTATTTGTTTTAGAAACTTTATCTGTTATTTTACAAGTATTTGTGTTTAGATTTTTTGGAAAAAAAATCTTTCTTATGGCACCTATTCATCATCATTTTGAATTGAAAGGTTATTTTGAACCTAATATAGTTATTCGTTTTTGGATTATTTCATTGATTTTTGTATTATTTGGATTATTTATTTTTGGAATTCATTAGTATATGTACAATTATTATAATAAGAAAATAGTTGTTATTGGTTTGGGAAAAACAGGTTTATCTTGTATAAATTTTTTTTTAAGACGTGATATTATACCAATGGTATTGGATACCAGAAATTCCCCTTCTAGATTAAATAAATTACCTAATTTTGTAAAATATAAATTAGGTCCATTAAGATGTGAGGATATTATTTTTTTTGATTTAATTGTTGTTAGTCCGGGTTTATCTTTAAATGATCCTGCATTATTGTATGCTAAAAAAATAGGTATAGAAATTATTGGAGATATTGAACTATTTTGTCGTGAATTACAATTTATTTCTGTTGTAGCTATTACTGGATCTAATGGTAAAAGTACTGTTTCTAGTTTGTTATATAATATTGCTAATGCTTCTGGTGTTAAAGTAATTTTGGCGGGAAATATTGGTACTCCTGTATTGGATACTTTAAAAGATTATGCTCAATTATATATTTTAGAATTATCTAGTTTTCAATTAGAAACTGTATTTAGTTTATCATCTGAAGTTTCTACGATATTAAATGTTTGTTATGATCATATAGATCGTTATCTTAGTGGTATTATGGAATATCGTTCATTTAAGTTAAGAATATATAATAATTCTAAAATATGTCTTATTAATGTTGATGATATATTTACATTTCCATTTAATAAAATTTATAAAAAATGTATTAGTTTTGGTTCTTATACAGGTGATTATTGCATGATAAAATATCGTGGTTCTTTATGGCTTAGCGTATATGGTAAACGCGTTTTAAATACATCTAAAATAAAATTATTTGGTTTTCATAATTATATTAATTGTCTAGTTGTATTAGCTATTTCAGATATAATGTCTTTTACTAGAAAAATTATTTTAAGAATATTTTCTTTGTTTAAAGGATTAAAACATCGTTTTCAATTAGTACATAAACGAAATAATATAACATGGATAAATGATTCTAAATCCACAAATTTATCTAGTACTATTGCTGCATTAATTAATTTCAAGAATAATATTGGTTTTGTGTGGTTGTTTTTAGGTGGTATTTTAAAAAGTACTTTTTTATCTTCATTAGATAGTTATATATATAAATATAAAATAAAATTATGTTGTTTTGGGAAGGATGGTATGTTTATTTCTTCTTTATACCCTAATATTTCTATTTATAGAAATACTGTAGAAGAATTAATTATTAATATAATGCCTATAGTTAAATCTGGTGATGTTATTTTATTTTCACCTGCTTGTTCTAGTTTTGATCAATTTAAAAATTTTAAAGAGAGAGGTAATTACTTTTTAAGTATTGCAAATAAATATTAATTTTATAATTTTATTTATATATATATTTTTTATTGAAAATATGTTTTAAATTATATAGTATTATTTATTAATAAAATAAAATTTATTTTAATTTAAAATTATATTTTTTTGGAGTTTAGATGATTAAAAAAAAAAATAATAATCACGGGTGGAGGTACTGGTGGTCATATTTTCCCGGGTATTGTAATAGCAAAAGCTCTTATTAAACATGGGTGGGATGTTCTTTGGATGGGTACTAAAGATAGGATGGAATCTTTTTTAGTACCAAGATATAAAATAAATATTGATTTTATATCTATTAATGGATTAAGAGGTAAAGGATTAAAATCTTATTTATTATTTTGTTTTAATTTATTTCGTAGTTTATATAAATTTAAAAAAATTATAAAAATCTGGAAACCAGATATTATTTTTGGTTTGGGTAGTTATATTTCAGCTCCCGGAGGGATAATATCATGGATATCAAGAATACCCTTAATTATTTATGAACAAAATGTGATAGCAGGTATTACTAATAAATTATTAGCTAAAATAGCTAATATATCTATTCAAGCATTTCCAGGTGCTATATTAAATTCTATTGTAGTTGGTAATCCTATAAGGAATGAAATTATCTCTATTTTACCTCCTGAGTTAAGATTAAATAATCGTTCTGGACCAATAAGAATACTTGTCATAGGAGGTAGTCAGGGTGCTAAAATATTTAATAATATTTTTCCGGATGTATTAAAATTATTAAAGGATAATATATTTTTATGGCATCAGGTTGGTCATAATGCATTTAATGAAATAGATGCTATTTATAAAAAAATAGGAATTATAAAATATAGAATAAATGATTTTATTCATAATATAGCTAAAGCGTATGCATGGGCGGATTTAGTTGTTTGTCAATCTGGTGCTATTACGGTTAGTGAGTTAATAGCGGTTGGTTTGCCTTCAATTTTGGTTCCTTTTGAACATTCAGATTGTCAACAATATTTTAATGCTTTATTATTAGAAAAAGTTGGTGCTGGAATTATTTGTAAACAAGAAAAATTTAACGTTAATACGTTTATTTCCATTTTTAAATCATTAAATCGTGCAATCTTATTTAAGATGTCTGTTAAAGCTAAGTCTCTTTATTTGCCAGGGTCTTTAGAACGAATATTAAAGATTATTAATAGTTGTGTTTGATTAATTTATAGTTTATTTTCATTAATATTTTATATTTTAATTATATATAGTAATGAATTTTTTAACTTATTTTAAAAATAATTTTTCTGTTTTTAGTTCTATTAATATACCTAAGAGTATGTATTTTATTGGTATAGGTGGATCCGGTATGGTAGGATTAGCTAAAATTTTGTTAGATATGGGTTTTTTTGTTAGTGGTTCAGATATTGAAATTAATAGTAATGTTGATTATTTGTTATCTTTAGGTGTTTTAGTATATCATACACATGATTCTAATAACATTAAAAATGTTGATGTTGTTATTTATTCTAGTGCCATTGAAAATGATAATGTAGAAGTTCTATCAGCTCTTGAATTAAATATACCAGTTATTTCTAGAGCAGAAATGTTATCTGAATTGATTCGTTTTAGTTATGGTATTGCTGTTGCTGGTACTCATGGTAAAACCACCACTTCTGCTTTGGTTTTTGATATTTATTTTAATAACGATAGAAATCCTTCTATTGTTAATGGTGGTTATATTAAATCTATTGGTTCTTATTCGTTTTTAGGTTCTAGTAATTGTTTTATTTTTGAAGCTGATGAAAGTGATTCTTCTTTTTTGTGTTTTCATCCTATGGTAATTATTATAACGAATATTGAACCCGAACACTTAAGTAATTATGATGGAAGTTTTAAAAAATTACAAAATGCTTTTATTAAATTTTTACATAATTTGCCATTTTATGGCAAAGCTATTTTATGTATAGATGATTTAGTTATTCGTGATCTAATACCTAATATTTGTTGTAAATTTATTACTTATGGTTTTAGTCATGATGCTGATGTTCATATATACAACTATAAACAAATTGGTTTAAAGAGCTCTTTTAGAATATTATATAAGGATAAATATGATATTAAAATTTTATTAAATATGCCTGGCAAACATAATGCTTTAAATGCTGCAGCAGCATTAACAATTGCCAAGGAAGATAATATTGATGATAAACATATTTTAAAAGCATTAAAAAAATATAAAGGTACAAAAAGACGCTTTGAATATATTGGTGAATTTTCATTATCTATAATTAATGGTAGAATCGGTAATTTTATTATTGTTGATGATTATGGTCATCACCCCACTGAAATTTATATGTCTATATTAACTGCAAGAAAATGTTGGACAAATAGAAGAATAATTATGGTTTTTCAGCCTAATCGTTTTACTCGTACCCGTGATTTGTATAGTGAATTCATAAATATATTATCTAATGTAGATGTTTTATTTATTTCTAATATTTATTCTTCTAATGAATTACCTATTTTGGGTATAAATAGTACTAAATTATGTAGTGATATTTTTATACTTGGGAAATTAAGTCCTATTTTTGTGAAAGATTTTGATTGTTTGGTGGATAAATTAAAAATTATTCTTACTTGTAATGATGTATTGATAATACAAGGAGCTGGTGATATAACCAATGTTATTAAAAAATTATTAAAAATAATATAATAATATTAAATTACTAAACAAAATTTTAATAATACTTGTTAAGTGAATTATTATTTGTAATTTAATCTAATAAAATATTTTTATTTTTTAGTTATTCCATATATTTTATTAATATATAGTATAGATTTTAATAGAATATATATTTTTAAATTGTTTAACATTAAACTAAAAATTGTAATTTAATAAAATATTTTTTTTTTTATATTTTAAATAATTAATCAAAATTATAAGTTTTTAAAAATCTTAAATATTTTTGAAGTTAACTTAAATTTATTATTTATGAGAATTATATTATGTTTATAAAATTTTTAACTAAATTATTTGGTAGTCGTAATGATCGTGTTTTAAAACGTATGTATAGAATTGTGAATGTAATTAATTCTTTAGAAAATGATTTTTCTAAATTATCAGATGATTTATTAAAAAATAAAACTATTGAATTTCGTAATAGATTAAAATGTGGTGAATTATTAAATACATTACTTCCTGAAGCATTTGCTGTTGTTAGGGAAGCTAGTAAAAGAATATTTGGTATGCGTCATTTTGATGTTCAACTTATTGGAGGAATTGTATTAAATAATCGTTGTGTTGCTGAGATGAGAACAGGTGAAGGTAAAACATTGACTGCAACTTTACCAGCTTATTTGAATTCTTTAAATGGATATGGTGTACATATAGTTACAGTAAACGATTACTTAGCAAAAAGAGATGCGGAAAATAATCGTGAATTGTTTACATTTCTTGGATTAACAGTTGGGATAAATGTTTCTAGCACTTCTATTGTAGAAAAAAGAATAGCATATAATGCTGATATAACCTATGGTACTAATAATGAATATGTATTTGATTACCTTAGAGATAATATGGTTTTTAATAAAAATGATCGTGTACAACGAAAATTATATTATGCTATTGTAGATGAAGTTGATTCTATCTTTATTGATGAAGCTCGTACTCCGTTGATTATTTCAGGTCCTACAGAAAATAATTCTAATTTATATTTTGAAATAAATAAGATTGTTCCTAATTTAATATGTCAAAATAAAAAAGAATCTGATGTATATAATGGGTTTATTAATTTTTCAATTGATGAAAAATCTAAACAGGTTTATTTAACTGAAAAAGGTATGGATCTATTAGAAAATTTATTAGTTGAAAATGGTATTATGAGTGGTGAAGAATCCTTGTATTCTTCTTCTAATATAATATTAATGCATCATATATTAGCAGCATTACGAGCTCATACTTTATTTATTCGTAATGTTGATTACATTATTAAAAATAATAAGGTTATTATTGTTGACGAACATACTGGTAGAATTATGCCTGGTAGAAGATGGTCGGATGGCTTACACCAGGCTATAGAAGCCAAAGAAAATGTTAATATTCAAAATGAAAATCAAACTTTAGCGTCTATAACTTTTCAGAATTATTTTAGGATGTATAAAAAAATATCTGGTATGACAGGTACTGCATATACTGAGTCTTTTGAGTTAAATGCTATTTATAATCTTGATACAGTAATTATTCCTACTAATAAACCTATGATTAGAAAGGATTTTTCTGATTTAATATATATTACTGAAAGTGAAAAGATAAATGCTATTATATTAGATATTCTTAATTGTATTAAAAAAAAGCAACCTGTTTTAGTTGGTACTATTTCTATAGAAAAATCCGAACTTATTTCTAATGAATTAAAGAAATTAGGTATACGACATAGTGTTTTAAACGCTAAATTTAATGCTCAGGAAGCCGAAATTATTGCAAAAGCTGGTGAACCAGGTGTAGTAACTATTGCCACTAATATGGCAGGTAGAGGTACTGATATTGTTTTAGGAGGTAGTAATATTAATATTAGTAAATTATTTAATGTTATTGATTCCAATGAATTATATAAAAATAAATTAATTTGGAAAAAAAAACATGATTTTGTTATATCCGTAGGTGGTTTACATATAATTGGTACTGAACGTCATGAATCTAGAAGAATAGACAATCAATTAAGAGGCAGATCTGGTCGCCAGGGTGATCCTGGTTCTTCTCGTTTTTATTTATCCATGGATGATTCTTTAATGCGTATTTTTACTCCTTCTAAAATTATTAATATGATGCGTAAATTAGGTATTAAATTTGGAGAAGCGATTGAACATCCATGGGTTACAAAAGCTATAGCAAAAGCTCAATATAAAGTAGAAAATCGTAATTTTGATATTAGAAAACAATTATTAGAATATGATGATGTTGCTAATGATCAGCGTAAAGTAATTTATATGCAACGTAATTTTCTTTTAGAATCTGTTAATATTAGTAGAATAATTAAAGTTGTTCGCAATGATGTGTTTAATAAAATTATCAATACTTATGTTTCTAAAAATTTATCTGAACTATTTTGTAGTTTAGTTCGATTTAAAGATATTCTTAAACAAGAATTTAATTTAGAGTTATCATTATATAAACTAGATACAGATGTAATAAAAAATAAAGAATTTGATATATATGGATATATATTGCGAGATATAATTAGTTTCCATGATAATCAAGAGAAATTAATTGATCGTTTGTTATTACAAAATATAGAAAAAAATGTTATGTTGCAAATTTTGGATTTATTTTGGAAGGAACATTTAGCTTCTATGGATTATTTACGTCAGGGCATTCATTTACGAGGTTATGCACAAAAGGATCCTAAACAAGAATATAAACGTGAATCTTTTGTTATGTTTATAAATATGTTAGAATCTATTAAGTATGAAGTTATTAGTATTATCACTAAGATATACGTTAATTTTTCCCAGGGTTTATTTTTTATTGATATAAATAATATGAGTACAATAAATTATAGTTTATTATTTAATAATATAAACGAAAAATGATAAATTTTAGATTTATATTTTATATTTTATTTTTTGTTTTATTTATAATATATTTTTTATTATAATTAATGAATAATTCTTTAAATCAAATAAAATTTAATATTTATCTTTTGTTTTTATTGCTAATTTGTTGTAAAAATTGTTTAATTTTAATATTTTTTTTTTAATTTTTTTATCGATCCTTCGTTTTTTATTATATCGTCAGCTAAATTTAAACGTTTATTTCTGTCATCTTGAGTTGATATAATATTTTTAGTTTGATAATAATTATTATTATCTCTTAACATTGTTCTTTTGATTTGTATGTTCTCTGATACATCTATTACAAGTATACGATTTGTGTTTTTTTTTATATTTGTATTTAATAAAAGAGGTATAATCCATAAACACCATAATGATTTACTTTTTAATATTTGTTTTTTTGCTTCTTTATGTATCATGGGATGTAGAAAATTATTTAACCAAATTCTACATTTTGGGTTTTTAAATATTTTTTCTTTTATTTTTTTTTTATTTAATAAACCTTCTTTAGTTAAGTAATATGTCCCAAATTTACTTATTATAGTTTTTAAAGCTGGTTTGCCTGGTTTTGTTATTTTTTTACAAATTTCGTCAGAATCTATTATATCTATTTTAAGTTTTTTAAATATATTGGTAGCTGTAGTTTTTCCACATCCTATTCCACCAGTTAAAGTTACTATATAATTCATTTTTTTTATTATAAATTTTATTTTTCAATATTGTTTATATTAATTGTTTATCGTAAAATATTTTATTTATATTTTAATTTTTAATTTTAATATTATTTTGTAGATTTGTTTTTTATATTTATTTTTATAATTTTACATTAATTATATTTTTATCTTTTATATTTAATTTAAAAATTTTCGTAATTATTTCTTTTATTATAAATATTTTATTTTTATTTAAAAAAATTATAAAATTATGTTATAACATTTTAGTAATTCTATTATAAATTTTATATAAAGAATTAATAAATGATATGGACAATATTATATTAGAAAATATTATAAATAAAGAATTAAATGCAAATAAAATTAATGATTATCTACCCAATGGATTACAAATTGAAGGGTGTAAAGAAATTAAAGTAGTTGTTGTGGGTGTTAGTTTATGTCAAGAATTATTAGACAAAGCTGTAATGTTAAATGCAAATGCAATTATAGTACATCATGGTTTATTTTGGAAAAATGAAAGTTCTATCATTAAAGGAATTAAATATAATCGAATAAAAACTATTTTAAATAATAATATTAATTTATATTGTTGGCATTTACCCCTAGATATTCATCATGAATTTGGTAATAATATTCAATTAGCTAAGTTGTTAGCTATTAAAGTGTGTGGTAAAATTCATCCGTTTGTTTTTTGGGGTGAATTTGAACATTTTATTTCTTATAATGAATTAATTTTTAATATTAATAAGATTTTTCTTAGACAACCATATCATTGTTCCAGTAAAAATAATTTATCAAATTTAATAAAAAAAGTTGCTTGGTGTAGTGGAGCAGGGCAAAATTATGTTGATTATGCTATTAATTTTGGTGTTGATGCATTCATAACTGGTGAAATATCTGAACAAACATTTTATATTGTACGTGAGAATAATATCCATTTTTTTTCTATAGGTCATTATGTTTCTGAAAGATATGGTATTATTTCTTTAGGTATGTGGCTTAAGGATAAATATAATTTGGAGATTACTTTTATTGATGTTAATAATCCTATTTAAAATCAATTAATGTGTTTTTTATTTTAAATTAACAGATATTTATATTTATTTATTAAATCTGGTATGTATTTTAATAATTAATAATTTATTAAAAGTTTTTATTTGTAGATTTATTTTTTTTTTTTTTTAAAGATGATATTGGTTTTTAATTTTTTTGTTAGTGATAAACAGTATATTCCTATATAGAATATTTTTTTGTTTTTATATAAAAATTTATAATTTAGTATATTAAATTGATATTAATAATGATATCATAAGAAAATGGTATTTATAGTTTAATTAATTAAAATTTTGTTATTTTATTTCATAATATTTTTATAGAATAAGGTTTATTTTTAATTAAAAATTTAAATTTAATTGAATTATTATTTTATGATAAATATTCAATTTGTTCTGGATAAAATAATGTATTAATTTAATAATTATGCTTTTATTTTAAAATTTTAATTTAGAGGTGTGAAAAATGTTGTATAGGGGTTTTTTAAATAAATTTTTATTATTCATTTTATGTTTTGTATTTATTGTTTCTTGTGATGTTTCTAAAAATCATAATATATCTGATAAGAGTTCATTATATGTTAATCATGTAAATAATGATATTAATAGTAGAAAAGATATTATACTTTCAGATATAATAGATAAAAATATAGTTTTGTTTCCTTTGAATAAATATAATATTGATAGTAAATTTTTTAGCATGTTAAATATGCATGCCATTTATTTGCACAGTCATCCTCATTGTAAAATAATTATTGAAGGTCATACAGATGATAGAGGCACAATTAAATATAATTTTATTTTGGGAAAACAACGTGCTAATTCTTTAAAGAAATATTTGGAAAGTAAAGGAGCATATGTTGAGCAGATATCTGTAATTTCTTATGGTAAAGATAGACCTTTATTACAAGGTAATACTGAATCAGTTTATGCAAAAAATAGGAGAGCAGTTATAATTTATAAAAGATAAATTAATATTTTTTGTAAATTTAAAATATTTTTTTAACATTAAATAATTTTCATATTTAAGGAGTTTTTAGGGTTTTTTTTTAGTTAACGTTATTTTATTTATTTTTATAATTTTTTTTATATCTGTAGATAAATTTATTTTGTAAGTATTTATAAATTAATTTAAATATTTATAATTAATTTAATATTATGGTATTTTATTAAGTTAAATACCTATTTAATTTAATATTTGTTAAAATTTATATTTTTGTATTTTTAATTTGATTTAATTTTATTTAATTTAATGTTTTTATTTATTTAGATTGATAAATTAAAATTTTTTATAATTTTATTATTAATTTATAATTATTTTTATTAATATTATTTTAAAATTTTAATACATTATTTATATTTATGTTAAAAAAAAAAATTTATTTTTTTATTATTTTAATAATATTTAATTGTGATTATTCATATTCATTTGAATATTTTATAGATAAAATATCTTTAATAGTAAATAATCAAATTATTTTAGAAAGTGATATTCAAAATATGATGAGTATCATAAAAATGCAAATGAAATTATTAAGTAATCTAGTAGTTAATAGAGATGTTTTACGTAAGCAATCTATAAAATATTTAATTAACAATCGGTTAATATTTTCTTTAAGCAAAAAATATAGATTTAATATTACTAATAAAGAAGTTTTAGATGATATATCAAATATAATTAATAAACTTAATATTACATTTAAAAAATTTAAATTTTATCTTTTTTGTTATGGTATTGATTATTGTGTTTATTTTAAATATCTTAAAAGAGAAATTTTAATTTCTAAGATATTAGATTATGAAATAAGTAAAAATGTTTTTATTCCTTATGAAGAATTGAACTTATTTAAAAAAGATATTTTTTATAAATATATAAAAAATAATGTTTATTTTTTAAGGTGTTTTGTTATACCTCTGTCAGAAAATTATGATTGTAAAGAATTTGCATTGAAACAGACATTATCTAATGAAATTTTTTTAAAATTAAAAAAAGGAATTAAGTTTAGAGATATTAAAAAATTATATGTAGATCATTTAAAACTAGTAAAGATTATTTTTTTTAAAAATAAGACAATTAGAAGTTTACCTGTCATATTTGAAAATTTTTTAATTAATTGTAGAATAGGAGATGTTTCTTATCCCATAAAATCTGCTGTGGGGTTTTATATTGTAAATATTAAGGATTTATTTAATAAAGTAAAAAAAATAATATTTAAAGAATTTTGTATTCGTCATATATTTATACCTAATTATTTTGTTAAAAATGATTACGATATGTTTTTGAAATTATCTTTAATTAAAAAAAGAATTGAATTTGATGATATTAGTTTTGATAATGCTATAAATATTTTTTCTATGGATAATAAATTTCTTAATGATCAAAATGGATATTTTGGATGGTTTGGTACAGATCATTTAAATAAAATATTTAAAACAGTTTTATCTAATTTGAATGTTATGCAAATTAGTAAACCACTAAAATCTTCTATGGGTTGGCATTTAATTCAATTATTAGGAATTCGTACAGTTAATTATTTACATGTATTAGAACAAATAAAATTTTATGATTACTTGTATAAAAATAAATATTTTGAGATAAAAGAATTGTTTTTAAAAAAATTAAATAAACTTTCTTATATAAAAATATATAATGAAAATGAATAGATATAATCGTGTGGTAATCACTTCTGGTGAACCTAGTGGAATAGGACCAGATATAGTAGTAAAATTAGCACAATTGAATTGGCCTGTTGAACTAGTTGTTTGTGCTTCAGGTGATTTATTAAAAGAACGTGCTAAAAAATTGAATTTACCTTTAGATTTACGTGAATTTAATTTTAACGATATTCCTCAACCTCAAATGAAGGGTACATTAACTTTATTAGATGTTCCATTAAAGAGTAAAGTTATTTTTGGACAATTGTCTAAATATAATAGTGAATATGTATTGAATACATTAAGATTATCTTGTGATGGTTGTATAAATAATAGATTTTTTGCTTTAATTACTGGTCCTGTAAATAAATTCATAATGAATCAATCTGGTATAAATTTTTTAGGACATACTGATTTTTTTTCCTCTTATTTTAATATTAAAAATATTGTTATGGTTTTAATGAATGATAGATTTCGTGTTGCTTTATTAACTAATCATATACCTATAAGAAAGGTGTCTTCTTTTATTACAGAACATAATTTAACAACTGTTATTAGAATTATTAATAAAAATTTAAAATATCTATTTAATATAATAAATCCTAAAATTTGGGTTTCTAGTTTAAATCCTCATGTGGGTGAAAATGGTTTCATTGGTGATGAAGAAAACAAAATTATTATACCAGTTTTAAACAAGTTACGTATTAATGAAAAATTAAGATTAATTGGTCCATTATCTCCTGATACTATATTTTGTTCTAAATACATAACATGTTCAGATATAATATTAACCATGTATCATGATCAGGGATTGCCTGTATTAAAATTTTGTGGCTTTAATAAAACTATAAATATTTCTTTGGGTTTACCTTTTATTCGTACATCTGTTGGACATGGTACTGCTCTATCTTTAGCGGGAACTGGTAAAGCTGATCCTACTAGTTTTATTAATGCCATAAAATGTGCAATTAAAATAATTAGAAATATTTATGAATAATTTTATATATAAGGGACATGTTGTTCAAAAAAGTTTAGGTCAATGTTTTCTTATAGATAAGCAAATTGTAAAAAATATTATTCATGTTATTAACCCTTTATATAATGATGTTTTAATTGAAATAGGTCCGGGTTTTGGATCTTTAACTATACCTGTAAGTAATTTTATAAAAAAATTATTTGTTATTGAATTAGATAAAGATTTAGTTTCGTATTTATGTAATAATAAATTGGTTTCTTCTAATGTAGTTATTTTTAAACAAAATGTTATGAATTTTAATTTTTGTTATTTTTCTTTAATTTATAATAAAAATATTAGAATATTTGGTAATTTACCTTATAATATATCAGTTTCTTTAATTATTCATTTAATTAAATATATAAATCATATAAAAGATATGAATTTTATGATGCAAAAGGAAGTTGTAGATAAGTTGATTTCTTCTCCAGGAAGTAAAAATTATTGCAGATTAACTGTTATTATGCAATATTATTATGAAATATTTTTTTTATTTCATGTTTATCCTAAATCTTTTATTCCTAATCCTAAAATTGATTCTTCTTTTGTTAAGATTATACCTCGTGGTAAAAATATTTATAAAGTTAATAATATTAAATTATTTAATTTAATTGTTAAATTTGCTTTTATGTATCGTAGAAAAATGTTACGTAATAGTTTAAGTAATTTTTTTACTGTTAAAGATTTAATAAGATTAAATATTAACCCTGATTTTCGTGCTGAAAATATTTCTGTTTATGATTTTTGTAGATTATCTAATAATTTATAAAATATTTTTTTTAATTTTAAATTTGTTATAATTTATTATGTAAAATAATTTATTATTAAAGAATATTAATTTATGAGTAATTATTTTGTAGGTGATATACATGGTTGTTATGATGAATTACAACTTTTGCTTAAAAAGGTATTTTTTGATCCTAATAAAGATGTATTATGGACTACTGGAGATTTGGTTTTTAAAGGAAATAAATCTTTAGATGTTTTAAGATATATTTGTTCTTTAGATAGAAGTGCACGTGTTGTTTTAGGTAATAATGATTTATTATTTATTGCGATTTATTTAAATATTGTTCAATTTAAAATTAAAGAAAATTTATCTTCTATATTTTTATCTGATGATATACTTGATTTAATTAATTGGTTACGACATCAACCATTTATTCAAATTGATAAAAGTAAAAAAATAATTTTATCTCATGCTGGTATTCATCCAAAATGGAATATTAGTACTTTAATTTATCATTCTGAATTAATAAATGAAATATTATCTAGTAGTATTTATGATGTTTTTCTAAATTATGTATTTAATGATAAAGTTATTGATGTTTTATTTAAATCAATAGATTTTGAAAATATGAATTTTATATTGGATGTGTTTACTAACATGAGATATTTTTTACCAGATGGCAAATTGGAATTATTATGCAAATTAAGTCCATTTTATGCACCTTCTCATTTAGTACCTTGGTATTTAAAATCAAATGCTATACCAGATGATTATAAAATAATATTTGGACATTGGTCTTCTTTAATTAATGTTAACTTACCTTCTAATGTTATTTTTTTAGATTATGGATGTTGTTGGGGTGGATATTTAATAATGTTTAGATGGGAAGATAATAAGTTTTTTAAAGTAAAATCTTTTTTTAAAAATAAATAATTTTATTTAACTTATTTAATTAAATAAGTTTTGTTATTATCAATTGTTTTTTAATTTTTTAATTTTTATTTAAATATACTTTTTTTTGTACATATATTTTATATTAATTATTTTTATTTATTACGCCCTACAGGAATTGAACCTGTAACCTACAGCTTAGAAGGCTGTTGCTCTATCCATATTGAGCTAAGGGCGCATTTTTTATATATTGTTTATTTTGAGTATGATAAAATTAATATTTTTGTACATATATTTGATAATTTTTCTTTTTTGTTAAAAATCTTTTCTATGAAAATATATTGTATACTAAAAATTGTTTATTTTTATTTTATTTTCAGTTTTGAATTTATTTAAATGAAAATGTGCAAGTTTAATTATAGTTAATGTTTTATAGTTTTTTTTTTATTTTTTTAATTTGGAAATAAATATTATTACTGATAATTGTATGTTTTTTTACATATTTTAGATGTATTTAGTTGATATATTAAGTAAATTATTTTCTGATAATTTTTTTTGTTATGTTTTATTTAATAAAATTAATTATATTTTAGTTTAACTAATTTTTATTTTTTTAAAATATTTTTTGTTTTTGCTCTTGATGCTTAATTAAGCGGCCCCATCTAAATTGACATATAGAGTTTATAATTAAATAAAATTTACAGATTTTGTATATAGTAATTAAATTTATTTAAGAGGTTTTTATATGAGTAAAATTATAGGTATTGATTTAGGTACTACTAATTCTTGTGTTGCTATTATGGATGGTAATAAAGCTAGAGTTTTAGAAAATTCTGAAGGTGATCGTACCACACCTTCTATTATAGCATATACTCAAGATAATGAGATATTAGTTGGTCAACCTGCAAAACGTCAAGCAGTGACAAATCCAGAGAATACTTTATTTGCAATAAAGCGTTTAATAGGAAGACGTTTTAAAGATGAAGAAGTGCAACGTGATATTAAAATAATGCCTTATAAAATAGTTGAATCTAAAAATGGTGATGCTTGGTTAAATGTAAAAAATAAAAAAATGGCACCTCCTCAAATTTCAGCTGAAATTTTAAAGAAAATGAAAAAAACAGCAGAAGATTATTTAGGAGAAGTTATTAATGAAGCTGTTATAACTGTACCTGCATATTTTAATGATGCTCAGAGGCAAGCTACTAAAGATGCTGGTCGTATAGCTGGATTAGAAGTTAAACGTATAATTAATGAACCAACTGCGGCAGCTTTAGCTTATGGTTTAGACAAAGGAAAAGGTAATCGTATTATTGCTGTATATGATTTAGGTGGAGGTACTTTTGATATTTCTGTGATAGAAATAGATGAAGTTGATGGTGAAAAAACCTTTGAGGTTTTAGCTACTAATGGAGATACTCATTTAGGGGGAGAAGATTTTGATAGCCGTTTGATAAATTATTTGGTAAATGAATTTAAAAAAGATACTGGTATTGATCTTCATAATGATCCATTGGCTATGCAACGTTTAAAAGAATCTTCAGAAAAAGCTAAAATTGAATTATCTTCTACACATCAAACTGATGTTAATTTGCCGTATATAACAGCGGATTCTAATGGTCCTAAACATTTAAATATTAAAGTTACTCGTGCTAAATTAGAATCTTTAGTTGAAGATTTAATTTATAAGTCCATAGAACCTATGAAAGTTGCTTTAAAAGATGCAAATTTGTCTGTAGAAAATATAAATGATGTAATTTTAGTTGGTGGTCAAACTCGTATGCCTATGGTTCAAGTAAAGGTAGCAGAATATTTTAAAAAAGAACCTCGTAAGGATGTTAATCCTGATGAAGCAGTAGCTATAGGAGCAGCTGTGCAAGCAGGAGTTTTATCTGGAGATGTCAAAGATGTCTTGTTATTAGATGTTACTCCTTTATCATTAGGGATAGAAACTATGGGTGGAGTAATGACTTCTTTAATAAGTAAAAATACAACAATACCTACTAAACATAGTCAAGTATTTTCTACAGCTGAAGATAATCAATCAGCTGTTACTATACACGTATTACAAGGTGAACGTAAACGTGCTTTGGATAATAAATCTTTAGGTCAATTTAACTTGGATGGTATACAACCTGCTCCTAGAGGTATACCACAAATTGAAGTTACTTTTGATATTGATGCTGATGGTATTTTACATGTATCTGCTAAAGATAATAATACAGGGAAAGAACAAAGAATAACTGTCAAAGCATCATCCGGTTTGAATGAAGGTGAAATAGATAAAATGATACGTGATGCAGAAAATAATGCTGAATCTGATCGTAAATTTGAAGAATTAGTTCAAGTAAAAAACCAAGGAGATCAAATATTACATAGTACTAGAAAACAATTAAAAGATATCGGTGATAAATTAATTTTAGATGATAAAAATATTATAGAAAATGCTTTAAATGATTTAGAATTATCTTTAAAATCTGATAATAAGGAAGATATACAAAGTAAAATACAATCTTTAATTCAAGTTTCTAATAAACTTATAGAAGCCATGAAGAACCAAGATAAAATGTCTTCATCAACATCATCTAAAACAAAAAATAATAATAAACAAAATTCAGACGTTGTGGATGCTGATTTTGAAGAGATAAAAGATAATAAAAAATAATTTTATTTTATATTTTTATATTTTTTAATATATGTGGTTATATTTTTTATATTTTATAGTTATATAATTATTAAGAGTAAATTATACAATGATTAAAAAAGATTGTTATGATATTTTGGGTATTTCTAAATCTGCTAGTAATCGTGATATTAAAAAAGCTTATAAACGATTAGCCATTAAGTTTCATCCTGATCGTAATCAGGGTAATAAATTAGCAGAAGATAAATTTAAGGAAGTAAAAGAAGCATATGAAATTTTAAGTGATAAACAAAAACGTTCATCTTATGATCAGTATGGTTATGAAGCATTTAATAACAATAGTTCTTCTCATACTTCTTATCATACTAATGCTGATTTTGGAGATATTTTTGGTGATGTTTTTGGAGATATTTTTGGTAATTCTAGACGTCGTCAACATAAATCTTCTGGTTCAGATTTATGTTATGAGTTAGATGTTACTTTGGAGGAAGCAGTAATTGGTATTACTAAAAAAATACAATTATCAGTTTTACAAAGATGTAATGTTTGTAGGGGTAGTGGTGCCAAAAGAGGTACAAAATCAAAATTATGTAAAACATGTAATGGTGCTGGTCAAGTTCAAGTGAGACAAGGTTTTTTTACTGTACAACAAACTTGTCCAGCTTGTAGTGGTGATGGATCAGTTATAAATGATCCATGTAATTTATGTGATGGTAATGGGCGTATTAAACGTAATAAAACATTGTCTGTTAAAATACCATCCGGGGTAGATACTGGTGATAAGATTCGTTTAACAGGTGAAGGTGAATATGGTGTGAGAGGTGGATCTTCAGGTGATTTATATGTTGAAATAAAAGTTAAAAGTCATTCTATTTTTTCAAGAGAAAATAATAATTTATATTGTGAAGTTCCTATTAGTTTTATAATGGCGGCTTTAGGCGGTGAAATAGAAGTACCAACATTAAATGGTAGAATAAAATTAAGAATACCAGCTGAGACACAAACTGGTAAATCATTTCGTATGAGGGGTAAAGGAGTAAGATCTATTAGGAGTAATTATTTAGGTGATTTATTGTGCAAAGTTATTGTGGAAACACCTGTTAATTTAAATTATGAACAAAAAAAATTATTATATAAATTAGGTAAAAGTCTTGATTGTTCATCTTCTAAAGTAAATAATCCTAAATCAAAAAATTTTTTTAATGGAGTTAAAAAATTTTTTGATGATTTAACACGTTGATATTTTAATTTTATTTTATCTAAAATTTTTATAATTTTTACATTCTTATTTGTTTATATTATGGTTAAATGTTGTAGGTTTTTTTTTAATAAAATAAATAATAATTATTTTTTATTAGTGGTATTTTTTATTACATTATTACTTGCCAATAATAATTATACTAAAAAAATATATTTTTCTTTAATATATTTACCACATAATTTTAATATTTTAGGTTTTAATTTTAGTTATATTACGTATTTTTTTGTTAATAATTTTTTAATGACATTTTTGTTTTTTAAAATAATTTTAGAACTTAAATATGAAAGATTTATGGGTTTTTTAGCTAATAATTATGTTATTTTTTTACCTGCTTTTGCTGCTTTAGGAGGGATGTTATTGCCTGGATTGATTTTTTATTTATTTAATTTCAATAATATAATTATTAGACATGGTTGGGCTATTCCAACTGTTACAGATATACCTTTTGTTATATGTATTTTATCAATATTAAATTCTTATATTCCTGTTTCATTTAGAACTTTTTTATTAATATTATCTGTTTTTGATGATATAATTGCAATTTTAATTATTGCTATATTTTATAATAAGAATATTTCTATATTTTTTTTATTTCTATCTTTTTTAAATATTTTATTTTTATTTTTGTTGTATTTTTTTAAAAATAAAAGTCTTATTGTTTATTTATTTTGTGGTTTATTTTTGTGGTTTATGTTATTTAAATCCGGGATACATCCAACTATGACTGGACTATTTATGGGATTATTTTCATCTGATAGATATATAATTAATAATGTTAGTTTAGATAGAATTTTATATTCTAATTTAAGATTTTTCGTAGATAAAATAATTTTACCTATTTTTATTTTTGTAAATTCTGGTGTTTGTTTCTTACATATTCATTTTAAAGATTTTTTTTCTTTTTTATTTTTAGGTATATTTTTTGGTTTATTTTTAGGTAAACCTATAGGTATAACATTTTTTAGTTGGGTTTTTACTAAATTAAAAAGTAAAAGTATGTTAATTGATTTAAATATTTATAATATTTTATCCGCAGGTATTATTTCTGGAATTGGTTTTACAATGTCTATTTTTATTATTTTACTTTCATATAATAGTAGTTATGATTTTATATTAATAGAAATAGCTAAATTAGGAGTTTTTTTATCTTCTTTAGTATCCGGTATATTAGGATGTTTAATGATAAAAAAACAATTTAAAAAAAATTGATTTTTAAATTGTTTTTATTTTAATGGTTAAATTTGATTTATGTCTAGCAGCTTTATTTTTATGTATAATTTTTTTAAAAACTAATTTATCTAAAATTTTTTGTAATTGTTTAAATTCAATATTAGCTTTTTCTTTATTTTTTTCATTTATTGCATTTTGTGTTCTTTTAATAAATGTTTTCATCATAGATTTTTTACTAACATTATGTTTCCTTTTGTTTTCGTTTATTTTTATTCTTTTGTTGGCTGATTTAGTATTTGTCATAATATTATTCCTATTAAAATATAATAAATTATATATTAATATAATTATTTAGTTATTTTAGCAAATAATTTTATTTAAAAAATTTTTTTTTCTAATTATTTTAAATAACATTAAAATCCAAAATAATTATATATTTATTTTTTTATATTAGTATAATCTAAATTTATTAATTATTTTATAATATTTTTATTTAGTAAATTATGCGTTTAATACGTGGTATATATAATTTAAAAAATGAGTATCGTACATGTGTATTAACTATTGGTAATTTTGATGGTGTACATTTAGGTCATCAAATGTTATTAAAGCGTTTATGTATAGAAGGTTCTAATTATAATGTGAAGACAATGGTAATATTGTTTGAACCCCATCCATTGGAAGTTTTAAAACCATTCACCCCTTTTATCCGTATAACTTCTTTTCGTGAAAAAGTTAAATATTTGTCTGCATTAGGTATTGATTTAGTTTTATGTATTCGTTTTAAAGTAGATTTTGCTTCTTTAAATGCTAAGTTTTTTATTAAAAAATTTTTAATAAATAATTTATTTATTAAATTATTGATTGTTGGAGATGATTTTTGTTTGGGAGCAAAACGTCATTGTGATGTAAAATATTTAAAAAGGTTAGGTTTAAAATATGGTTTTAATGTTGTTAATATTAATACTTATTTATATAAGAAAATACGAATTAGTAGTTCTTTAATACGTAAGTATTTGTGTGTTAATGATTTTAATTATGTTAAATTATTATTGGGTAGATCTTTTATGATTTCTGGTCGTGTTGTAAAAGGTAATTCTATTGGATGTAATATTATTGGATACCCCACAGCAAATATATCTATTAATCATACTACTTTTCCTCTTAGAGGGGTTTATGCTGTTAAAATTTATGGATTATTTTTAGATCCTATATATGGAATTGCTAATATTGGTACTTGTCCTACTTTTTATGGGACTAAATTAAAGATGGAAGTACACTTATTGGATATTTTTATCAATTTATATTATTATCGTATTGATATATTATTTTGTTGTAAAATAAGAGATGAAAAATTTTTTCATTCAATAGATAAATTAAAAAAACAAATTAGTAATGATATTATGATTGTTAAAAGATATTTTAAATTAGAAATGTAATATTTTATTTTATAAAATTATGATTATGAATAAGTATAAAAATACTTTAAATTTACCAAATACTAAATTTCCTATGAAGGCTAATTTGGTAAAAAAAGAAATAGATATCTTAAATAATTGGAACAAGGGTAATCTTTATTCAAGAATTCGTTCAGCTAAAAAAAATAGAAAATTATTTATTTTGCATGATGGTCCTCCTTATGCTAATGGTAATATTCACATTGGTCATGCTATGAATAAAATTATCAAAGATATAATAATTAAATCAAAGAGTTTGGGAAATTATAATGCTCCTTATATACCTGGATGGGATTGTCATGGTCTACCTATTGAACATGTTATAGAGAAAAATATTAGTCAAACTAAAAAGAAATTGTTATTGAGTGATTTTAGAAAATTTTGTCGTCAATATGCTAATATACAGGTTAATAAACAAAAAGAAGAGTTTATTAGATTAGGTGTAATTGCTGATTGGAATAATCCCTATTTAACTATGGATTATCCAAATGAAGCTAATATTATTAGAGTTTTAATAAAAATTATAAAAAAAGGTTATTTATATAGAGAATGTTTTCCTGTTTATTGGTGTGTTAAATGTCAATCTTCCTTGGCGGAAGCTGAAGTTGAATATTGTAATAAAATTTCTTTATCAGCGGATATTTTATTTAAATCAATTGATGTTGAAGATGTTCTCTTTAGATTTGGTATTCATGAAAATAGAGATTTTAAATCTATATATTGTGTAGCTTGGAGTACTGCTTTATGGACTATACCTGCCAATAGTGGTTTATGTGTTCATCCTAATTTAAATTATATTTTATTGTTACATAATAACTATGGTTATATAATTTCTGAAAATTCACTTTCAGATTTTATTATTAGAGTAAATATAAAAAATTATTCTGTTGTGGAAAATGTTTGTGTAGGTAAAAAATTAGAATTTTTATATTTTTTTCATCCATTTTTAGATAATAAAGTTCCTTTAGTTCTCAGTGATCATGTTAATTTGTATGAGGGTAATGCAATAGTTCATATAGCACCTAATTATGGTTTAGATGATTATTTGATTGGTAAAAAGTATAAATTAAAATCAAATAATATTATTGATTCTTATGGTAATTATTTATTTAATGTACATTATTTATTAAATGAATTAAATATTTTTGATGCAAATAATGATCTTTTAGAAATATTTTATAAAAAAAATATATTGTTACATAGTAAGGAAATAAAACATAGTTATCCATATTGTTGGAGACATAAATACCCTGTTATATTTTTTTCGACTTATCAATGGTTTATTAATTTAGAAAAAAATAATTTACGTAAAAAAATATTGAAAGAAATAGAAAATGTTATATGGTTACCAACATGGGCTAAAAATAATATGTTATCTATGGTTAGTAAAAGACCTAATTGGTGTATCTCTAGGCAAAGAAATTGGGGTGTTCCTATTCCATTATTCATTAATAAAAATACAGGTGATTTGCATCCAAATACAATTGATTTAATGAAAAAAGTTGCTGATCTTGTAGAATTAAATGGTGTTGATATATGGTGGGAAATAGATTATGTAAAAATTTTTAATATTAATGAAGAAGAATATATTAAAATTATTGATATATTGGATGTATGGTTTGATTCTGGAGCGACAGTTTATTCAGTATTATCTAAAAGAAAAGAATTTAATAGTTGTTTTGCTGATGTTTATTTTGAAGGTTCTGATCAACACAGAGGATGGTTTATGTCTTCTTTAATCATTTCTATGATTATTAATAATAGATCCCCTTATCATCAAGTTTTAACACATGGATTTGTTGTTGATTCTTTAGGTCATAAAATGTCTAAGTCTTTAGGTAATATTATAGAGCCTTCTTATATTATTAATAAATTTGGAGCTGATATTTTACGTTTATGTATTGCATATTCTGATTATTTTAATGAAATTTCTATTTCTAATGATATTTTAAATACTTCAATAAGTATTTATAGACGTATACGCAACACTATTCGTTTTTTATTGGCGAATTTAAATAATTTTGATCCTAAAATTGATATAGTTGATAAATGTAATATGTTGTCATTAGATAAATGGATAATTTATTGTATTAAAAAATTACAAAATAATATTATAGATCTTTATAATAATTATAATTTTCATGATGTAGTTAAAAAATTAGTACATTTTTGTTCTATAGATATGGGATCTTTTTATTTAGATATCATTAAAGATAGAAGATATACATTAAAGAGTGATAATATTGCTAATTTGAGTTGTCAGACGACAATTTATTATATTCTTGAGGTTCTTGTTCGTTGTATTTCTCCTATATTATCTTTTACCGCTGATGAAATTTGGAAATTTTTACCTGGTAAGCGTACAGAGTATATATTTACTGAAACATGGATTAATATTGATGATAATTATATAGTTGATGATGGTATTTGGAATATATTATTAGAAATTAGAAATGAAATTAATAAAATAATAGAAAAATTACGTTTTAATAAGGTTATATTTAATTCTTTAGATTGTTCAGTTATATTATATGTTACTAATAAAATTAATGGTTTATTATATTATTTGATTAAGGAATTAAAGTTTTTTTTTCTTGTTTCTGATGTTTTAATAATGGATTATTTCTTATCTCCTGTAAATTCTTTTAAAAGTAATGTTATTGATGGTTTAAAAATAATTGTTAAAAAAGCTTATGGAAATAAATGTGCTAGATGTTGGCATTATGATATTAGTGTAGGTAAAAGGTCAGATTTTATTGATTTATGTAAAAGATGTATTATTAATTTATATGGTAAAGGTGAAAAACGTTTCTTTATATAAATTATATTTTAAAATATTGTATTTTTTTATTATGAATATTTTAATATTTATTGATTTTTATACTAAAAAAATAGCAAGAGATAATTCTATTTTATTTAATAAAATAGAATTATTTTCTTTTTTAAATTTATTTTATGTTAGAAATTATGGTATAGCATTTAGTTTATTATCTAGTAATAGTACATTTGAATATTGGTTAATAATTATTATATCTGTTTTGATAATATTTATTATTTTTATTAAATTATATATTTCAGATATATATAATAATAAATTAATAATTTCTATGTTATTTATTTTAAGTGGAGCGATTGGTAATTTAATTAATAGAATTATTAATGGTTATGTTATTGATTTTATTGATTTACATATAAAAAATTATCATTTTGCAACTTTTAATTTTGCAGATTTTTTTATTTGTTTTGGTGTATTTTTATTATTTTTAAAATAATAAATTTTATTTATAAATTATTATATTTAATATTTTATTATTTTTTTTAGTTTAATAATTCATATGATTTTTATTTTAAATGATCATATAAGTTTTATGTTAATTTATATTTTAATACAAAAATGGTAAATTAATATTATGAATTTATAATTTTATTATTTATTTTAAAATATTTGGTTTAAATAAAATTATTTAAATATTTATAATTATTATTTATTAAAGATAAAATTGATATTTTTAATTATATTAAGATTAAATGGTATTTAATTAGTAAAGTATATATAATAAGTATTATTTTAATTATTTATTCAATAGTAATAATTAATAAAAGATAATATAATTTTTAATTATCTAAAATTAGTAATAAAATAAGTTAAATATATTAATAAAACTGTATTTTTTTATATAAATTTATATTTTTATTTAAATTTTGTACCACCTATGGTTAATTTATTAATTTTTAATGTTGGTAATCCAACTCCTACAGGGATATTTTGTCCATCTTTTGAACATGTACCCATTCCATCATCCAATTTTAAATCATTTGCTATCATGGAAATTTCTTTCATAACTTCTATTCCTGAACCAATTAAAGTTGTTCCTTTTATAGCTGTGCATATTTTACCTTTTTTTATTAGATATGCTTCTGAAGCTGAAAAAACAAATTGTCCGGATGTTATGTCTACTTGTCCTCCATTGAAGTTTACAGCATATATTCCAAAATCTATACTATTTATTATTTCTTCTGGAGTAGATTTACCAGATAACATATATGTGTTTGTCATTCTAGGTAATGGTATATGTGCGTAAGATTCTCTTCTTGCATTTCCTGTGGTTATTGTATTAGTTAAACGTGCATATAATTTATCATTAAGATACTTTTTTAAAATTCCATTTTTAATCAGTATATTTTTTTGTCCTGGAGTTCCTTCATCGTCAATTGTAATTGATCCTCTTGTTTGTTGAATGGTTCCATCATCTATTATTGTGCATAATTTTGATGCTACTTTATTTCCTATTTGTTTATTAAATACAGAAGTGTTTTTATAATTAAAATCCGCTTCTAAACCATGTCCTATTGCTTCATGTAATAATATTCCAGGCCATCCGTTTCCAAGTACGACAGGTAATTTACCACCAGGTGATTCATTTGCATGAAGTCTAATTAATGCAATTCTTACCGCCTCATATGTCCAAGTATTTGCATGTATATCACCATTATCATTTTTTTTTATGAAATATTTATAATCAAATCTACCTCCTCCTCCACTTGTTCCATATTCTATTTTATTGTTTTCCTCTACTAATACATTTATAGATAATTTTATTAATGGTCTTATATCTGTATGTAATGTATAATCATCTGTATTAGCTATTAATATTTTTTCATAGGAACCTGTTAATTGTACTGTAACCTTTTTAACTCTATTATCAATTGATTTAGCTAATTTATTTATATTATGTAATAAATCAATTTTCTGTTTATTTTTTATTTGATTTAATGGATTAATGTTATTATATCTTATATATATTGGTATATTTTTGTATTTTATTTTTTTGTTTATTTTTTTGTTTATAATAAAATTATTTATTATATTTATACTTTTTTCTAATATTTTTTTGTTTATTTCATTAGAATAAGAAAATCCAACTTGTTCATTATTAATAATTCTAATTCCAACTCCTTGAGTCACATTGTAGTAATTTTCTTTAATTATTTTATCTTCTAATGTTAAAGATTCATTTTTTTTTTTTTGAAAGTAAAATTCCGCATATTCTATTTTTTTTTTTTTGAATTTATCAAGTATTGAAAATATATCTTCTTTATTTATTTTGTTTTTTGTTAAAATATCATTTATAACTGATTTTTTATTCATTTTGACAACCTATATGTTATTTTTGTTTAATTTTTTATTGATTTTATAATATTTTAATATTGTATTATTATACATAAGTATTTTTTTATTTAACATAAGTATGTTATCAATAATTTAATAGTTTATTTTTCAATTTCAAAATTTTTTCTATTAATAGTTTTATTATAATTTTTATAGATTTATATATTTTGGGTTCTATTATTGTTTTGATATTTGTTTTATTTTTGTTTAAGTCAATTTTTCCATTTATTTTTAAATTTTCATTTTTAGTTATCAATAAAATATTGTTTAAATATATTATTCCATTTGATATTTTACTTATTCCTAATATTTTTTTAAAAAATATTTTTTTAGGTAATAAATCATTTATAATGATATTTACATTTATGAAAATAAGTTTAATATTTATTTTTTTTATTATTTTTTTTACATTAATATTTTTTATTAAACCTTTATTTAAATTAATTTCAATTATTCCATTTAAGCGATTATTTATATTATTTAATGATATCTTATTCCATGTTAAATAATATTTTATAAAAAAATTTGAATTGTTTATTGGCACTTGTATATTTAAATATTTAAATAAATTTTGAATATTATGTCCATATATATTACCTATTAAAATTATTTTGTGTTTTTTTGTGATTTTTATTATTACATGTGTTTTGGAATGAAAATTTGAATTATTTGTTTTATTTATATCAAATGATATTTTTTTATTTGAAAAACTTATGTTTTTTGCGTATAAAATGATGTCGTTTAACCAACATTTGTTAATGTTTATTTTTTTTATTGGTATTTTATCAATATTAATTTTTTTATTTATACAATGAATATAAATTTTACAAAAATTATTTTTATTAAATGTTATTTCTATAATATTTTTGTTTTTTATGATTTTTAATCTAATTGTATTTTCATTTTTATATATAATAAAAATTATATTTTTATATATTAATCCCGTTATATTTATATAGTTTATATTAATTTTTATATATTTAATTGAGATTATGTTATTTCTTTTTAATGTAAGATTGTTTATTATGTTTTTTATCCATTTTTGATTGTTATTAATGTTGTTTTTTAATGTGTATTGATTTTTTGAATTTATCAAATCAAGAAATATTTTTAATTTGTTTTTAATGAATATTGTGCTATTTAATATTTCTTTTTTTTCTATTTTTATTTTAATATTTATTTTTTTTGTATTTCCGATGATTATATTATTTATATGAATTGTTTTTTTTTTTATATTAATTAATGAATTTATTATATTAAATTCATTTTTATTTTTTATATTAATTAAGAATTTTATTATATAATTTATATTATAGTTTATTAAATTTATATTTATTTTACTTGTTAATTTTGATAATTCTATTTTATTTTTTATATTTTTTTTTAATTTATTAAAATTTATGTAAATGTCACAATAAATGTTTTCGTTATTTTTAATTTTTATTTTTAATTCTTTATTATACAAAAATATTTTAGAAAAAATATTTTTACTTTTTTTAATGTTATTTTTGTATTTTTTTTTTGTATAAAAACTTAAACAAAATTTTTTTTTTAATAAAATTTTATTATTTATATTTATATATTTTATATTAAATTTTATTTTTTTTTTTATTTTGTTTATTTTTATTTTTGTATCTTTTATATTAATAAAATATGTATTTTTTTCATTAATATTTTTATAGTAAAGATATTTTATTTGTATTTTATCTGATTTTTTTTGTTCGTTTTTTATTTTACTTGATATGTAAAAGTTAATTTTACCCTTTGTATAATTTTTTTGTTCATTATTTTTAAGATTGTATATTTTATTAACATAAATTTTATTTTTTATATTAAATAAAAGTTTAACTATTTTAGTTTTAAAATCTATTTTTATTTTTGTTTTATTCTTTTTATTATTTAATAAATTAATTATCGATTTATTTTTTAAAAAATATTTTTTTTTATTAATATATAAATTAAAAGATATTATTTTATATTCTTTTTTAATTGGATCAAATATATTTAATTTACTTTTAGATATATTTAAATTATTAAATTTGCTAAATATTTTTTTAATATTTTTTAGATTAGGTAGAAATAATTTTTCATTTTTTTTTAGGTTTATTGAATTAGTATTTATATTTAATTTTTTTATTTTTAAATGGTTTATATAAAAATTTAAGTTATAAATTGTTTTTTTTATATCTATTGTAAAAATTAATTTATTTATCAGTATTTTGTCTTTATTCGGATATATTATAAATATTTTTTTTATTTTTATTAAAGGATTAAATAAATTAAATTTTCCTTGAATTGATTTAACATGTATTGAAATATTTTTATATTTTGATATTGAATAAAATATTATTTCTGAATAATTTTTTAAATTTATTAAAATTAAATTAATATTGATTATTATATATGTTATTGCAATGGTTAATATTGTTATAATTATTGATAATATTTTTAATAATTTTCTCACTATTTGCTCATTTATTTATATAAGTATTTAATTTTTAATAAAAATTTTTTTTTATTAATTTTTATTTAATATAAAAATATTTATTGATATCAAGAGTATTATTTTTTATTTAACATAATTATTATGTTCTTATTATATTGTATTTAATTTCATAGGTAATATTTTGATAAAAAAATATTTCATTTATTTTTTTATAACTACCTAAGTGTAAATTTAATAATTTTAATATATATTTAATTTAAATTTTAAATGATAATTTATTTAAAAAAAATGTGATTTTTTATAATTACTTTGAATATAATTAACTTATAGTAATAAAATGTTTATTTATAAGAAAATAATATTGAATTTAATTTTCAGGTTTTTAATTAATATTTAAAAGGTTAATAAATATATTTTTATTTAATTAAATATTAATTATTTATTTAAATATTTTAAGATAAATTAAAATTATCTTCAGTTTAATAGATATGATAAATAATTTTTTAAAGTTATTATTTTTATTAAAATATATATTTTTAGATTATATGATAATATTTATTTAAATTTTATATTTTTAAAATATTTAATAATATTAATTTTTACATATTAATATTTAATTTTTATAAAATTTTATTTATATTTATTGAAAATTAATTTTTTTTTTTAAAGATTGGTTTTTAAATAAATTTTATTAAGTATATTTAATTATTTGTATATAGAATATGATTTTTGTATACATGAAATTTATAAAAATAATAAAATTAATATTTATTAGTATTTTTGGAGTCATTTTTTAATTTTTTATTTTAAAATTGATAATATTGTGAGTTGATATGTTAACAAAATATATTTTTGTGACTGGAGGTGTTGTATCATCTTTGGGTAAAGGTGTAGCTTCTGCTGCTCTGGCTAATATTTTGGAGTCCAGACAATTAGAAATAACGATTATGAAATTAGATCCTTACATAAATATTGATTCTGGGACTATAAGTCCTATTCAACATGGAGAAGTTTTTGTTACAGAAGATGGGTCTGAAACTGATTTAGATCTAGGACATTATGAAAGGTTTATTCAAAGTAAAATGACATATCGTAATAATTGTACGACAGGACGTATTTATAATGAAGTTATATGTAAAGAAAGAAAAGGAGATTATTTAGGATCTACTATTCAAGTGATACCTCATATTACAGATATGATTAAGAAAAAAATTATTGCATGTGGTTATGGTTATGATGTATTAATTGTAGAGGTTGGTGGTACTGTTGGAGATATAGAATCCCTACCGTTTTTGGAAGCTATTCGTCAAATGAGTATTGATTTTACTCGTAGAAATACAATGTATATACATTTAACATTTGTTCCATATATTAAAACTGCAAGAGAAATAAAAACAAAACCCACTCAGCATTCTGTTAAAGAATTGTTATCTATAGGTATTCAACCTGACGTATTAATTTGTAGATCCGATGATTTAATTTCCTCCAGTAGTTTAAATAAAATTGTATTATTTTGTAATGTAAATAACGATGCTGTTATATCACTCGTAAACCTTAATTCCATTTATAAGATACCCAAATTATTTAAAAAGCAAAAATTAGATAATTATGTTTGTAAACATTTAAACATGATCTTACCCCAGGCTAATTTATCTGCGTGGGATGAAATTGTTTATAAAGAAGAAAATACGGTTTATTATGTTACCATTGGAATGGTCGGTAAATATGTTAAATTTCCTGATGCATATAAGTCTGTTTTAGAAGCTATAAAACATAGTGGTTTACATAATCGTACTTTAGTAGATGTTAGGTTGATTAATTCTAAAGATCTAGAAAATGGTGATTTTACTCTCTTAAGTGATTTACATGGTATTTTGATTCCTGGTGGTTTTGGTTGTAAGGGTATTGATGGTAAGTTATTTGCTACTAAATATGCACGTGAAAACAATATACCTTTTTTAGGTATTTGTTTGGGTATACAAATTGTTTTTATTGAATATGTACGTAATGTATTAGGTATTTATGAAGCTGATTCAGTGGAATTTAATCCAACATGCAAATATCCAATAATTTCTTTAATTAATAAGTGTAGTAATAATAAATATGAATTTATAAATAATAGTAATTTAGGTGGAACAATGAGGTTAGGTAATAGGAAATGTTTATTAAGTAGTAATAGTTTAGCAAGAAATTTATATTCTTCTGATATTATTTTAGAACGACATAGACATCGTTATGCTATAAATAAATTTTTATTGAAAGATATTGTTAATACTGAGCTTGTTATTTCTGGTATTTCCGTAACCAATGAATTGGTTGAAATAGTAGAAATTATAACACATCCATGGTTTTTAGCATGTCAATTTCATCCAGAATTTAATTCTACTCCATTACGTGCCCATCCATTATTTATAGGTTTTATTAATGCAGCAAATAAATATAAAAATTACAATTAATTTTTTTAAATATTTTTTGGAGAATTCAATGTTCAAAATTATCAAAGTTTTTAGTAGAGAAATATTAGATTCAAGAGGAAATCCTACAGTAGAATCAGAAGTACATTTATCGGGTGGTTTTGTGGGATTATCATCTGTGCCTTCTGGATCTTCTACTGGTATTAAAGAAGCATTAGAATTACGTGATCTTGATAATGAAAGATTTTTGGGTAAAGGTGTTATAAAAGCAGTTAATAATGTTAATAATATTATATCTAATAAAATTATAGGAAAAGATGCTAGAGATCAAGTAAATATTGATCAAATAATGATTGATCTAGATGGCACAGAAAATAAATCTAATTTAGGAGCTAATGCTATTTTATCTGTTTCTTTAGCTGTAGCTAAAGCTGCATCTTTATCTAAAAATATTCCATTATACGCATATATTGCTGAAATTAATAATACAAAAAATAAATTTTCTATACCACTACCTATGATGAATATTATTAATGGTGGCATGCATTCTAATAATAATATTGATATTCAAGAATTTATGATTCAACCTATTCTTGCTAAAAATATAAAGGAATCTTTACAAATTTGTCATAGAATTTTTTATTTTTTGGGGGATATTTTAAAATCTAGAGGTATGAATACAAATGTTGGTGATGAAGGAGGATATGCTCCAAACTTATCTTCTAATGAAGAATGTTTACTTATAATAAAACAAGCCATAATAAATGCTGGATATGAATTTGGTAAAGATATTATTTTGGCTTTAGATTGTGCAGCTTCCGAATTATATGATGAGAAAAATAAAATTTATAAATTAAAAGGTGAAAATAAAAATTTTTCATCTAAAGAATTCACATCTTATTTAGATAAATTGGTACAAGAATATTCTATATCTTCAATTGAAGATGGTCAGTCTGAATTAGATTTAGATGGATATTTGTATCAAACTCATATTTTGGGTAAACGTGTTCAATTAGTTGGTGATGATTTATTTGCTACAAATAAGAAATATTTAAAAATTGGAATAGATAAGGGGATCGCTAATTCAATTTTGATTAAATTAAATCAAATTGGTACTTTGACTGAAACTTTATCTGTTATTAGAACAGCAAAAATTAGGGGTTATACTACAATTATTTCACATCGTTCTGGAGAAACTGAAGATGCTTTTATTTCAGATTTAGCTGTAGGAACTTCAGCGGGACAAATAAAAACTGGTTCTATAACCAGATCTGATCGTATTGCGAAATATAATCAATTAATTCGTATAGAAGAACATCTTGGAGAAAGAGCAATATTTAATGGTATTAATGAAATAAAGACATTTTAATATAAAATGTCTTTATTTTTTTTATTTATATATTTTTTATAATATATTAATTGCATTACATTTTTTAAAAAAAATTTTTAAATTTGCTAAAATAGATTTTTGTGATGCTCGTATCCAAGATCTTGGGTCATAATATGTTTTATTAGGTTTATTTATATCAATTGGGTTTCCAATTTGTGTTTTTAAATATTTTTTATATTTTTTATAATATTTTAAAATACCTACCCAAGTAGCCCATTGTATATCAGTATCTATATTTATTTTTACTACTCCATAATTTATAGATTCTTTTATGTCTTCTATAGTTGATCCTGAGCCTCCATGGAAAACAAAATCTAAATAGTTATGTGGTAAATTGTGTTTGTTACTTACATATTTTTGTGATTTTTTTAAAATTTTAGGTAGTAGTTTTATATTACCTGGCTTATATACCCCATGCACATTACCGAATGAAGCTGCTATTATAAAGTTAGGACTTATAGATATTAAATTTTTATATGCATAGTTTACATCTTCAGGTTTTGTATATAAATTAGTTTTTTTTATTTTTCTATTGTCAATGCCATCTTCTTCTCCTCCTGTACATCCTAATTCTATTTCTAATATCATATCTATTTTTTTTATAATTGTTAAATATCTTTTAGAAATTTTAATATTTTTTTCTAATATTTCATTAGATAAATCAATCATATGTGAAGAAAATAATGGTATTCCCTTATTTTTATAATATATTTGTCCTGCTATTAATAATTTATCGATCCATGGTAAAAGTTTTTTATTACAGTGGTCAGTATGTAAGATAACTGGTATTCCATATTCTTTTGCCATTAAATGTACATGTTTAGCTGCTGATATTGCTCCTATAACAGCTAAATGATGTTTTTTTTTTGATTCTTTGCAATTTCCAGAAATAAATTTAGCTCCTCCGTAAGACAATTGAATAATTACAGGTGATTTAATATTATTTGCTGTTTCAAGTACTGCATTTATTGAATCTATTCCTATACAATTTATAGCTGGGATAGCAAATTTTTTTTCTTTTGCTATATTAAATATTTTTTTCATATCATGGCTGTTTAAAACACCAGGATTTAATATATCTAGAATTTTAGTCATAAAAAACCCTTAAAATTAAATTTAAAATAATATTTTATATTTGATATTTTATTTATAAAATATAATTATATGAAATATTAAATTTAATTTAAAGTAACAATTTATTAAATTTTTTTTTTTGTTTTTTTAAAATTGATATTACAGGTAATTCTTTTCCTTCTATTAATTCTAAAAACGCTCCTCCTCCCGTAGAAATATAGGAAATTTTTTCTTTTATATTAAATATATTTATTGCTGATAATGTATCCCCTCCTCCTGCTATAGAAAATGCTTTGCTTTTTGCTATACTATAAGCTATTTCTTTTGTTCCTTTTTTAAAATTTTTAAATTCAAAAACCCCTACAGGACCATTCCATAATATTGTATTAGCTTTATTTATTAATATTTTTATCTTATTTATAGTTTTGTCACCTATATCCATTATTTCTTCTTCATCTAAGATTTCATTAATTTTTTTGTATGTTGATGTTGCAGTTTCGGAAAACTCAGTACTTACGTAACAATCTGTAGGTATTATAAATGAATATTTTTCTTTTAAATATTTTGCTGTTTCTATAAATTCAGGTTCGTATAAAGATTTACCTATTTTATTATCTATTGCTATAAAGGTATTAGCTATTCCTCCACCTACTATTACATTATCTGCTATTTTTGCAAGTGAATTTAATATATTAAATTTAGTAGATACTTTTGATCCTCCCACAATGGCTACCATAGGTCTTTTAGGTTTTTTAAGCGCTTTATTTAAAGAATTTAATTCTTTTAATAATAATGGCCCTGCACATGATATTTTTGCGAATTTACTTATACCATAAGTGGATGAATGACAACGATGTATACTTGCAAATGCATCCATGATGAATATATCGCATAACGATGCATATTTTTTAGATAATTTTTCGTCATTTTTTTTTTCACCTATATTAAATCTTACATTTTCTAATATTATTAATTCATTTTCTTTTATTTTTATCTTTATTTTTTCTAAATAATTTTTTATTAAAATTATTTTTTTATTTTTAAATATTTTTTGTAAATAATATACTATTGGTTTTAATGACAATTTATCATTGTATTCACCTTCTATAGGTCTTCCTAAATGTGAAGTAATTATTATTTTTGCTTTCTTTTTAAGAGCTATATTTATTGTAGGGATGAATGCTTTAATTTTTTCATCTGAAATAATATTTTTTTCTTTCATTGGAATATTTAAATCAGCACGTATTAATATTTTTTTATCTTTAAGGTTTAAATCGGTCATTTTGATTATAGACATAATAAAACCTCCTAAATTGATTTTAAATAAATATATATATTTTTTTTTTAATTATAAAAATTTTGATGCTATTACTAATGTAGTATCAATCATTCTATTAGCAAACCCCCATTCATTGTCACACCAAGCTAATATTTTTACTAAATTTTTATTATTAGTTTTATTTTGTCTTCCGTCTATAATTGCACTATGAGAATCATGATTAAAATTATTAGATATTAAAGGTAATTCTGTATATTTCATTATTCTTTTTAATTTTTTTTTGGAAGCGTTTTCTAAACTAGAATTTACATTATATATATTTACTTTATCTTTAAGAAAAATATTTAAAATTGATGCTATCACATTTGTAGTAGGTATTCTAATTGCATTTGCAGTAAATTTATTTTTGAATGTTGGTAAAATTTTTGTAATATTTTTTGTTAAATTAGTATTTATAGGGATTATTGAATGTATAGAGGATCTAATTAGATTTAGATCATTATTATAATTATCAATAATATTTTGATCGTTCATTGATGGATGGATTATAGTTATAAAACCATGTTTAACACCAAATTTATCATCTAATATTTTAATAATAGGAATAGCACAATTTGAGGTGCATGATGCATTAGATATTACGTTATCTGTTTGTTTTAAGTTTTTATGGTTTATCCCAAATACTATTATTTTATCTATATTTTTATTTCCAGGGTATGAAAATAAAAATTTTTTTATTCCTGAAAGCAAATGTTTTCTTCTATTTTTAGTTTTTTTATAAGTTCCTGTACAGTCAAGAACTATATTTATTTTTAATTCTTTCCATGATAATTGATTTATTTTTTTATATTGCAGAATTTTTATTCTGTCTTTATTAATTTTTAAAATATCACCATTTTTATTTATTTTATATGGAAATTTACCTTGAGTTGTATCATATTCTAGCAAGTATGGTATTAGGTTTATATTTTTCTTTTTATTAATTGCAACTACATTAATTTTTTTTTGACGTTTTATTTCACATAAAGCTCTTATAACACTACGTCTAATCCTACCAAAACCATTAATTGCTATATGAATAGTCATTTCAATCCTATATAATTTTTTTATTTTAATATCAATAATATTCAAATTATTTATAGAAAATAATATTATTCTTTATTTTTTAATTAAATTATAATATTGATTTTGCTTTTTTTATAATATTATTTGTAGTAAAACCAAAATTTTTAAATAAATCTTCATTTTTTCCAGATTTACCAAATGTTTTCATTCCTATGATTATACCATCAAGTCCAATATATTTAAACCAATAATCTGAATAACTTGCTTCTATTGCTATTCTTTTTTTTATTTTTGAAGGTAGTATAGATTCTCTGTATTCTTTGTTTTGTTTGTCAAATATATCCGTAGATGGCATTGATATAATTCTAATTTTATACCCGCTAGATATTAATTTATCATATGCTTTTACAGCTAATTGTACTTCTGAACCTGTTGCAATTATAATTAATTGAGGTTTATTTTTAGTTGAATTATCTCTTATTATATATCCACCTCTTTTTATTTTATTTAATGTATTTTTGTTTCTTTTTTGATACATTGTATCTTGTCTTGATAGAATTAGGGTTGTAGGAGAATTTTTATTTTCAATGGCATATTTCCATGCAAAAAATGTTTCTATTTGATCACATGGTCTCCAAAGATTTATATTAGGTATACTTCTAATGTTTGCTATTTGTTCTACTGGTTGATGTGTTGGTCCATCTTCTCCAACACCTATAGAATCATGTGTATAAATTAATATTTGTCTAATATTCATTAAAGATGCCATTCTAACAGCATTTTTTGCGTAATCAAAAAATGTCAAAAAAGTAGCTGTTGAAGGTATAAATCCACCATAAATTGATATACCATTTGCTATTGCTGTCATACCAAATTCTCTTACCCCATAATAAATATAATTTCCATTATCATTAGTGTTTATATCTTTTGTGTTTGAACTTGTTGTTAGGTTGCTTGCTGATAAATCAGCTGATCCTCCTAAATATTCGGGTAATATTTTATTAATATTATTAATTATATTTTGTGATGCTTTTCTAGTAGAAATATTTTTTTTATTTTTTTTTAAATCAATAAAAAGATTTTTCATATCTTTTTTCCAATTTACAGGTAAATTTCTTTTTACTCTTCTTTTTAATTCTTGACATAAATTTGGATATATTTTTTTATAAGATTTAAATTTTTTATTCCATTTATTTTCTTGATTTTCCCCTTTTTCTCTTGCATCCCATAATTTATATATTATTTGTGGAATAAAGAATGGTTTATATTTCCATTTTAGTTTTTCTCTTGTTAATAATATTTCTTCTTTATTTAAAGGTGAACCATGTATTTCGTTTGTTCCAGATTTATTTGGTGAACCATAACCTATTATTGTTTTACATATAATAAGTGATGGTTTTTCAGATTCTTTTTTTGCTTTTTTAATAGATTCTTTTATTTTTTCTGAATTATGTCCATCTATGTTAGAAATAACATTCCATTTATATGCTTTAAATCTTTGTGTTATGTTTTCAATGAAATAATTTTTTGTTTGTCCATCAATTGATATACCATTGTCATCGTAAAATACTATTAATTTATTTAATTTTAGTTTTCCTGCTAAGGAACATACTTCATGTGAAATTCCTTCCATCATACATCCATCTCCAACAAATACATATGTATAATGATTTATTATATCGAATTCTTTTTTATTAAATTGTTTACTTAATAGTTTTTCAGAGATTGCAAAACCAATACCGTTTGCAAGTCCTTGTCCTAAGGGTCCTGTAGTAGTTTCTATACCTATATTCTTTTCAATTTCAGGGTGTCCAGGAGTTTTAGAATTAATAGTCCTAAATGATTTTAAATCTTTTATAGATAAATTATATCCTGTCAAATGCAATATACTATAAATTAACATTGATGCATGTCCATTAGATAAAACAAACCTATCTCTGTTTATCCATCTGGGATTATTAGGGTTGTGATTTAAATAATCTCTCCATAATACTTCAGCGATATCTGCCATCCCCATAGGCGCTCCTGGATGACCTGATTGAGCTTTATATATTGCATCAATTGTTAGTATTCTGATAGCATTTGCTAATTCTTTACGTGATATCATTTTATAACTCTTTAGTACAGTTTTTTTTATAATTTATTATTATATACTAAATTGTTAATTACATATATTTAATAAAAAATTATTTTTTATATAAATAATTTATTTGTTCGATTAAACCAGTATTTCTTTTTGTATAATATTGTATTGATTTGTATAAGGTTTTTTTATTTGTATATATTATCATTTTTTTTTTTGCTCTTGTAATTGCTGTATATATTAGTTTTTTGTTTAATATTGGTATATGTTCATTTGGTAATATCAAGCTTACTTTTTCAAATTCTGATCCTTGTGCTTTATGTACTGTAATAGACCATGCTGATTTGTAATGTTTTATAAATTCTATGGGTATTTTTTTGATATCTTTTTGTTTTTTTTTGAAAAAAATATTAGGTTTTTTATTCTTATCCAATAAAATGATACCTATATTTCCATTGTATATTTTTAAATTATAATCGTTTTTTGTTATTATTATAGGCTGACCTATGTACCATTTTTTCATTTTATTTTTATAATTTATTAATTTCTTTTCTATTAGAATTAATTTGATATCATAATTTATTTTTTTTGTTCCAAAATTTCCTTTTTTTAGTGCACATAGTAATTGATGTTTATTCAAATAATTTATTATATTAATTATAGGTTTTTTATTTTTTAACATATTTAGAATTTTTTTGTAAATTTTAATAAATTTATGTATTAATATTGAATAATTATTTTTTTTATTTATATTTATTAATTTTATATCTTTAAGGCCTGAATTTAATAAACTTTTTACTTTAACCATATTGTTTGAATTTATTGCTTTAGCTATTTTTGCTATACCAGAATTTTTTTTAAAACGATAATTTTTTTTTAACATATATATATTATTACATAGCATATTAGATTTATAATTTTTATTAAAATTTTTTTTGTGTATAATATATGATATATTTTGTTTATTTTTTTTTAATTTATATATATCTGATAATATATTACCTATTCCTATAGGATCTAATTGATCCTTATCTCCTATAAAGATTATTTGTGTTTTAGTTTGTATGGCTGAAATTATATTTGATATAACTTGCATATCTAGCATAGATGATTCATCAATAATTAATACATCTATATTTAATGTATTTTCTTTTTTATAATAAATTTTATTTTTATAATAATTTAAGCCTATTAATGTATGTATAGTATATGCTTGTTTGGGAATACATTTTTTATTTTTTATTATTATTTTTTTGTTTTTTATTTTTTTGTTTATTTCTTCTGTTAATTTAGCGGCTGATTTGCCAGTAGGAGTGGCTAATTTTATATTAATTTTTTTTTTGGCATTATATAATAATAATATTATTATCTTTTTTATTAGTGTTGTTTTTCCTGTACCAGGACCTCCCATTATAAAAGTTATTTTTTTAGTTAGTGCAAGTTTTGCAGCTATTTTTAGATGTTTATCAGTTTTATTGAATAAATTATTTATATTAATTTTTAGTTTTTTGTAATTTATATAATTATTTTTTTTATTTATATTTAAAAATTTGGCTATTTTATTTTCCATTTTCCATATCTTGTATAAATATATTTTATTATTAAATATAATTATTGGAGTTATTTTTTTTTCATTGTATATACTTACTATATTAAATTTTAGTAATGATTTTAAAATATTTATTTTTGTTATTTTTTTTCTTTTATTTTTTAGTATTTGTTTTTTAATTTTTTTTAATAATTTTTCTATTGGTAAACATGAACTACCTTGTTTCATTTCAGCATGTAATGTTGCAATAGTAAGAATAAGTAGTTTTACTTTTTTTTTTAGGATAATTTTTGCAAAATTTAGATTATTTTCTGTTATTATTTTATTTTTTAAAAATAATTTTATTATATTTGAAATATTTTTTAACATATATATTAAATATTTATGTTTTACTTAAAAAAATTATTAAATTCATTTATAAAATCAAATTTTATTTTTTTAAAAAAAATACCATTTTTATTATTATTGTTTATACCTCTAATAAATAAATAAAATATTCCTCCAAAATTTGTTTTAAATTTATAATTTTTTATTTTTTGTTTTAAATATTTATGTAATGCTAATGCATATATATTATATTGTAAATCATATCTATATTGTATTATCGTATTTTTTAATTTAATTTGAGAATATGATTTATCGCTGTATCCCAACCAATTTGATTTATAGTCAATCAAGTAATATTTATTTTGCCAATTAAATATCATATCAATAGAACCAGTTAATATTCCTGATAATTTATTAAATTTTAATTTTGTGGATTTTGAAGATATATTGTCGTAACAGCATATTATTTTATTAAATATTTTTTTTGTAATATTTTTTTTTATTTTTATATAAAATCTTAATTCTTTTTTGTATTCATTTTTTTTTATTTTTGATAGACATATATTTTTTTTATTTAATTTTTTGTTTAATATATTTTTTAACCAACTAATAATAATTGGTGTCCAATTTTTATTTAATTCTATGTTTTTAATTATTTTATTAATGAAATTATAATTTAATGGTTTATTAAAATCTATATTTTCCAATAATTTATGTAAAAAGTTCCCGTAGTATTTTCCTCTAGGGAAATTATGGGGAGTTAAAATTTTATTTTTTTTAATATTGTTTTTTATGTATAAATTTTTATTTTTTAATTTTTCTTTTTTTATACTAGAAAAACTATTTATTAATGTGTCATTTTTTAATATATGTTTTAAATAATATATTTTTTCCTTTTTTTTTATCAAGTTTTCTTCATTGTAATTTATATTTTTTTTATTTTTAAAATAGGAAATATTAATTTTATTTTTTGAGAATTTTTTTTGAAAATTAATTAAATTTTTTTTAAAATTCAATTCATTTTTATCATTTATTAAATAGTTTAATTCATTTTGATTATTAAGGTTTATTTCCTTTTTTTTTTTGGTTGATATTATTATTATATTACAATTACATATAGCTCTTGTTAATGCTACATAAAATTTTCTAATATTTTCTGATAATATCTCTTCTTCAATTAATTTTTTTTTATTTTTTTGTAAATTTAAAATTTTATTAAAGTTATTTCTGTCATGATAAATATTTCTATTAATTTTATTATTATTTGTAATGAATGGAATCCATACAATTGGAAATTCTAGTCCTTTAGATTTATGAATTGTCATTACTTTAATTTTATTATTTATATTATTATATCTAATTTGTTCATTCTTTTTTGTTTTTTCAGTATTATTTATTCTTTTTTCAAGATAATTAATTATATTATTTGTATTATGAGTTTCATAATAAATTTTATGTAATAATTCTCCAATATGTAAAATATTTATTATTTTTTGTTCATCATTATGAATGATATTGTTTTTTTTAATTATATTAAAATCTGATAATATCATGTTGAATAATGATATTATTCCAAATTTTTTCCAAATTTCATAATAAAATTTAAATTTTTTAATAAATGTATAATATAAGTTTTTATTTTTTTCTATTTTACTTAATTCAAATATATTAAAATTTATTATGTTTGTTACAAGGCTACTTTTTAATATATTAATATTCTCCGGGTTTATTATTGTTTTTAAAATTAATAATATTTCTTTAGCTTCAATTGTTGAGTATACATTATTATTATTAGATAGATAAAATGTTTGTAAATTATTTTTTTTAAATATTTTACATATTATTTTTGCTTCCTTATTATTTTTTACTAAAATTGCTATATCAGATGCACATAGTGGCTTTGATATTTTTATTTTATTTACTATACAGGATTTATTTTTTTTGCTATATTTTAACCACGAACATATCTCATATGCGCATTTTTGAGCTATTAATATTTTATTATTAAAATAATTTAATTCGTTATTTTTTATATACCAAATTTTTATTGCTGGTTGTTTTTTTTTATTTAATAAAAATGATAAATTTGAATTTTTTTTATTATATTTAGATTGTGTAAAAAGTATCATATCTAATACAAAGGGGTTTTTTTTTATTGAAAATATTTTATTAATATTTTCAACTATTGAAGGGGAAGATCTCCAATTTGTTATTAAATTAAATTTTTTAGATATTTTAGATGTTATTTTTATATAAGAAAATATATCTGCATTTCTAAAATCATAAATTGCTTGTTTTGGATCACCTACTAGTAATAAAGTAAATTTTTTTTTTTTATTATATATATTATCAAATATTTTGTACTGACAATAATCAGTATCTTGAAATTCATCAATTATAGTTACTGGATAATCCTTATTTATTTTTTTAGATATTTTTTCAAAATTTTTATTTTTTATTGATGTATTAATAATACTTATTAGATCATCAAATGAGATTAAATTTTTATTTATTTTTTCTTTTTTTATTATTTCACGAGTTTTTATAATTGCAAACGATATTATATGATAGTACAATGAAATTTCTTTATTGAATAATTCCTCAATAAAATGAAATACTTTATATTTATTTATTTTTTTTATTTCTTGATTTTTATTAATTATACTTATCCTAAAATATTTTAATATTTTAGGCATAAATTCGATAGTATTTTTGTCGTAAACCCAATCTGTTACTTTATCAAACCAAATTAATAAATTCTTTTTATTGTATATTTTTTTATTTACTTTTGAAGATAATATTATTGAAATTATTTTATTTTTATTTTTATTCCATTCTGTTTTAATTTTTTCAATGGTTTTTATTATTTCTTGAAATTTTTTTGATAATATTGATTCTTTTTTTATTTGTATATTTTCAAATCTTGGAAGTTCGCCATCTAGCCAGGGTGAAATTATTTTTGATAAATTTTTAGGAGTTTTAATTTTATATATAATATATTTAACTATATTAAATTCTAGTTTATAAAAATATTTTCTCCAAAAATTTATTACTGATTGTTCATGTAGAATAGATTTATTTTTTAATAATTTATATTTAAATGGTATACTTAATTCTAATGCGTATGTTTCTAATATTTTTTTACAAAAGACATGTATTGTACAAATTGGTGCGTTATTTATTTGTTTTTTAGCTTTTAATAGTATTTTTATACTAGTTTTAAAATTTTTTATTTTTTTAAAAATTTTTAATAATATATCATTTGAACACTTTTTTTCAATACAAGATCTTAATAAAATATTTATATTTTCGTATATTTTTTTTTTAATTTCTAAACTTCCATAGTTTGTATAAGTTAAAATTAAAATTTTTTTTACTGATAGTGGTTTTTTATACAAATTTTTTGTATTTATTCCTAAAATTAATCTAATATATGTAATAATTATTGTAAAAGTTTTTCCGGTACCAGCGGATGACTCTATTAGAATTTTACCTTTTAATGGAATATTAAAAATATTTAACATATGCATTTATTTTTTAATTTTTTTGATTTTTTTAAATTTTACTATTGGTAATAACCATTTTTTAGAATTTTTACATATTTTTTTTATTTTATAAAGATCAATATTTTTTATTAAATTTTTTATGTATATGTTATTTTTTTCTCCAATGTAATATTCATTACCATACCATTCTTTATAAAAATCTTTAATAGCTTTATTTTTTAATCTTTTATTAATTAAAATTTCATTATTTTTATTTGTAAAATATGTATTTATCCATGCCCAACAAGATCTTATTGGTAATATTAAAGGTTTATTTATTCCGTATAAATACCCTAAAACATATATTTTTAAATATTTTTTAGCTATTTTTTTATTTAATCTTGAAAAATATAGTTTAAAATTATTTTTAGTTAATATATAACTATTATTTTTATACCCTAATGTAGAATAGATTAAATGTTTTAACCATAAATCCATGATGATATTAATGTTTAATTTAGATGATGTCCATTTTATCATTCCAGAACTTCTAATGCTGTTTAAAGATCCTTTTAAATAATATTTATTTATTTTAATTTTAAAATCAACATTTACTATTTTTTTTTTTGAAATTAATATATTTTTAGCAATATTTTTCATTTCTATATATATATTTTCCCAATAGAATTTTCCGAAATTATTATATGGTAAATTCCCTGATAGGGAATATTTTAAATATAAATTATTTATTTTTTTTTTATTGATTAAATTATCCAATATTTCTTTAGATATTTTATATTTCTCTATATAATTTAAATCAAAAGATTCATATTTATTTAAATTATTCGTAGGTTTTTCTTTAAATTTTATTTTTAAATTATCATTTATAAATATTTTTATAGGATTATTCCAAAATTCTAATAAGTTTTTAAAATTTATATTTTTTATTTTTTTATTGTATGAAATAAAATTATTTATTTTGGGTTTTATTATTTTAATATCATTAATTGGATGATTGTATATAATATTATCGTGTAAATTATAAAGATGTTTTTTAATTAATTTTTGATTTTTTATGAAATTATTTTTTTTATTTGTTTTATAATAAAAATTATTAGATATATAATCTACTAGTTCAGTAATAATGATTGATTCATTTAATGTGTTATTATTTTGAGTGTTAAAATCTTTTGTATAGCTAATATATAGTTCTTTTTTGACATTTAAAATCAATTTAAGAAATAGATATCTATCATAATTTTCTTTATTTGGGTCGCATTTATTTTTTTTATATTTGACTAAATCAAAATTTATTATTTTTTCTTTTTTAGGAAATAAATTATGATTCATTCCAATTAAACAGATTATTTTATAAGGATTTAATGGTATAAATGGAAATGAAGTAAAATTTATTTTATTGTTGAATAAATTATATTTTATTTTTTTTTTGTTTATTTTATTTTCTAGTATATATAATAATGATTTTATATGAATATTTGATGTATATTTTGATATTTTAATTTCGTTTATTATTTGATTCCAGATCTTTTTTATGAAAATAATTTTTTTTAAATTATATTTATTTTCTTTAAAAAAATCTTTTATTAAATCATTTATTATTTTTTTCCATGTTTTTATTCTATGTTTGTAAAATAATTTTTTTTTCCATTTTATTAATGTTTTTATAAATTTTTGCAAATTATCTATAGTATTATTTGATATATTTATTTGATAATCACATGGTAATATTTTATTCCAAGGACCGTTTTTTTCTTTTAAAAAATTTCCTAAAAATAATCTTTCTAATCCGAATATCCATGTATATTTTTTAGTTTTATAATATTTATTTATTTTTTCTAGTCCATTTCGTATATTAGCTTTTTGTGCTAGTATTTTTAAAAAACAAATTTTTTTTTTATCCATATTAAATTTATCGGAAATATCATTTTTTTCTAGTAAATTAAATATTTCATTCAAATCAAAATTCATATTGTTAATATTTAATATTTCTATAATTATTTTTAATATTTCATTTTTATTTGTTTTTTCTAAAATGTTATATTTTAATCTTCTGTTTTTATAATAATTATTAAATATACCATCAATAAATGGTATATATTTATTTATATTACTAGCTATAATTATTATTTCATTTAACTTTATTCTTTTATTTTTATTTATAGTTTTTAATAGATAATTATGTAGTATTTCTATTTCATGTTTTTTATTATTACAAATATGTATTGAAATGGAATTATCATTTTTATCAAATAAAAAATTATTTTTTTTATTTTGTTCTTTTTTATGTGATATATTTTTTTGTATGTTTTGTAACATATTATTTGATTGAATGTTTTTGGATTTATATTTTATATTTTTATTTATTTTTTTTAAATAAAACATATAATTTTTACTTATATGATCCCAATATTCTAACAATACGTTATTTATTTTTTTAGGTTTGTTGTTTTTTTTTTTTATGTATTTTGATGGATTATTAAATAATATATATATATTAAAATGTTTACCCAATTCTTTTATTGTTTTAAAATGTATTTGGGATAATGTGAACACATCAAATATAAACAAACGAATATTTTTTAAATTATTATTTTTTTCTTTTTTTTTGTTTTTCAAAATTTTTATTATTTTTTTAAAAATTTCATATTCATTGTATAATTTAGGATAATTTTTTTTTTTATATTTAATGATTTTTTTCCATATAAATTCTTGCCATTTGTTATTATCTTTAATTTTACTTACATTATTTATTTTTTCCCAATTATCTATAATATTTGGTCTGTATATTGTATATCTTTCAAAGATAATAGCTAATTTATATGATAATTGTATTAATTTATTATGATGAATGTCTGATTTTAAATATTTTTTAATTATATTGATATCTTTGCAAAATATATATTTATTAAATATCGACATAATAATCCAAGTTAAAATATTTTTATTTAATTTATGATATATAAATTTATTATGGGATATTAATTGGAATATTTTTGTTAAGAAATTATTTATAAATATAAAATTTAAATTGCAAACAAAACCAATATCTTTAGTTAAAGATATTTGTAACCATTGAGCCATACATTTATTTTGTATTAAAATATATTCACTTGAAAATATATTATTTGATTTATTTTTAATTATTGTTTTTTTTATAATATTTTTTAAGTAAATAATATCATTAGAACAGTATGTAAATATCATTTTTTTATTTATGAAAGTAATTTCTATTATTAAAAACTTGTTTATATTTGTTTTTTAAGGTTTATTTTTATTAAATTTATAAAATACATATTTTATTTTTTCAAATGTAATTTTATAATAAATTAACTTAATTAATAGATATTATTTTTTATATTTTTTTTATTTGAATTTATTTATATTTTTTTTAAATTTTTATTAGTTTGATTTATTATAATTATTTAATAATAAAAGTTTTTTATTAAAATTTAGTTATAATAAATTTTAATATATTTTAAGGGGATTATTTTTATGTCAAATGATATTTTGAATAAAGCAGGTAATGATATGAAAAAAAGTTTTTATAAATTTATTAATAGTATTAATAAAATCAGAACAGGCAGAGTGTCTACTTCATTATTAGAAAATATATCTGTAGAATATTATGGTAATATTAGTTTATTAAAATATATTTCAAATATCACAGTAGATAATAATAATACTTTAAAAATATCAGTGTTTGATTTTAGTATTGTACCGATAGTTTGTAAGGCTATATTAAAATCTAATTTAGGATTAAATCCCAATGTTGTTGGAAATATTATAAAAATAATATTTCCTTCTTTAACTAAAGAAAGAAAAATATTTTTAAAGAAAATTTTAAATGATGAAGTTGAAAAAACTAAAATAATTATTAGAAACATTAGAAGAATTTATAATAATAAATTAAAAAAATTATTAAAAAATAAAAATATAGACATAGGCAATGAAAGAAATAAAAAAAATGATATACAAAAATTGACAAATAATTATATTAAAAAAATTCAAGATATTTATATGAAAAAAAAAAGAAATTTAAAATTTTAATAAATTAATATATGCATGTAGATATATTAATTTTAATTATGTTTTTTAATTTATTTTAATTTTAATAATTTTTTATAATAATCATTAAATTTATATTTATTTTATATTAATAAATTTTTTATTAGTTTATATTTTAATTTACATAAATTGATAATATCAATTATTAAAATAAATTTAAGTTAAATATTTTATAAAAAAAATATTTAGTTTTTTTGCTTAAAATATCATAACATGATGATATTATTTTGGTTAATTTACATATGATTAAAAAAAATAAAAATATATTGAATCATGTTGCTATTATAATGGATGGTAATGGTAGATGGGCTCAAAGAAGGAATAAATCGCGTATATATGGACATAAGAAAGGTGTTAAAGCTGTTTTAAAAGCTATTAATTTTTCTTTATGTAATAAATTAAATGTTTTAACTTTATATGCTTTTAGTAGTGAAAATTGGCGTAGACCCATACAAGAGATTCTATCTTTAATAAAATTATTTATATGTACATTAAGTTCTAAAATTGAATTTATATATAATAATAATATTTGTTTAAAAGTTATTGGCAATTTAAATCAATTAGATTTAAAATTTAAAAATTTAATTTTATATTCAGAGAATTTAACTAAATCTAATACTGGTTTGCAATTAAATATTGCTATAAATTATGGTGGTCGTTGGGATATAGTAAAAGTAATTAAAAGAATTGTTTATTTAATTCAAATAGGACTACTTAATCCAAATGAAATCAATGAAAATACTGTTTCTTCATTAATTTCTTTAAATCATTTACCTCCTGTAGATTTGTTAATTAGAACTGGAGGCGAATATCGCTTAAGTAATTTTTTACTTTGGCAAATTGCATATACTGAATTTTATTTTACTAATATTTTATGGCCAGATTTTGATGATAAAATATTTAAAATAGCAATAGATGCATATTTTTGTAGAAAGCGTAATTTTGGTGGTTTATAAATGTTTAGATTTGAAACAAAAATATTGTTAAATCGTATTATTGTAACTTTAATATTAGTATCTTTAATATATTTTATTTTATTTTTTTTAACTTTATATAAATTTATATTTTCTATTTTTTTGTTATTTGTTTTATCAATTTATGAATGGGTAAAAATAAATAAAATTAAATTTTTTTATAAATTTATATTTATTTTTTGTTTTATTATTTTTATTTTTTTTTATAATTTTTTTTTATTGTCTTCATTAGTTTTTATTAATAATTTTAACAAAATTATTAATTTATTATCATTAACATGGTGTTTATTATCATTTTTTTTGATAATTTATTACCCTAAATCATCTTTGTTTTGGAAAAATTCTTATTTTTTAAAAATTTTATTTGGTTTTTTAATTTTAGTTCCTTTTTTTTATGATATAATTTTTATTAGGCAATTGTGTTACGAAAAAAACCATTATTACGGTTCTTATTTATTGTTATATATTTTAATTCCAATATGGGTTTTTGATTCTTCATCTTATATTTTTGGAATGTTATTTGGTATTAATAAATTATTTATAAAATTATCTCCTGGCAAAACTTTTGAGGGTTATATATCCGGTGTATTTTTTTTAACATTAATTTTTTTTATATATAAATCTGTAGGAATATTAAATATTAGTAATTTATATGTAATAATTATATCTTTTTTAGTATCAGTTTTATCTTTATTTGGTGATTTACAAGAAAGTATGTTTAAAAGAATTGGTAAAGTTAAAAATAGTGGTAGATTATTTTTTTCTCACGGTGGTATATTAGATCGTATTGATAGTTTAACAATAATATTATCGTTAATTTCTAATTACTTATTATTTTTACAGGTACATAAATGTTAAATTTGATATGGAATTTTTCTTTTTTTATCATTACCTTGGGAATTTTAGTCACCATCCATGAATTAGGTCATTTTTTGGTAGCAAGATTTTATAATATTGGAATAAAAAAATTTTCTATTGGTTTTGGTAAAGTCTTATGGAGCAGAAAAGATAGATACGGTACTAAATTTTCTATAGGCATTATTCCTTTAGGTGGGTATGTAAAAATATTAGAAAAAGATGATAAATGTTCAAGAATAATTATAAAAAAAAGGGTTTTTAGTGAACAAAGTATATTTAAAAGAAGTTTAATTATATTTTCTGGTTCTTTTGCAAATTTTTTGTTATCAACATTTTTATATTGTATAATATATATACATGGTTCGTATAATGTTCGTCCAATAATAAGTAATGTTATAACTAATTCTATAGCTGATCAATTAAATATAGTTCCTGGTATGATTATAAAATCTGTTAATGGTATTAATACACCTGATTGGAATTCTGTTCGTATGATGTTTATACGTGATATGAATAATAAATCATTAGATTTATGTGTTTATAAAATTTATGATGCCAATTGTATCATTAAACATATTAGTTTAAATAAACTTAATTTTGATTATCATTATGACCCATTTTTATATTTAGGTATTGTTGAACCTAATTTTAATTTTAGTAATACAATTTCATATATAGAATCTGGTTCTGTAGCTGAATTATTGGAATTACGTATAGGAGATATATTATATGAGGTAAATAATATAAGAGTTACAGGATTAATGGATTTTATTAGTAAAATAATTTGTAATAAAAATAATTTAATTAAATTAATCATAATACGTGATAATGTAAAGCATATATTTAATTTTCCATTTAAATTAATAAAAAATAATAAATTTAAAAATTTTTTAGGTATTTATACTAAAAAAAATGTATTATCTAATAATTACAAAGTAGTTAACAAATATAATATATTTGTTTCTATTAAAAAATCAATTTTAAATACAATTTGTATTGTACGGTTAACTGTTAATTTATTATTAAAAACTGTATTTGGTGAGTTTAAAATAAGTAATTTAAGTGGTCCAATTTTTATTGCTAAAAGTTCTGGAGTATCGGCTAGATATGGAATTATTTATTATTTGAAATTTCTTGCTTTGATTAGTATCAATATAGGAGTTATTAATTTATTTCCAATGCCAATATTGGATGGAGGATATTTATTATTTCTTTTAATTGAAAAAATAAAAGGAAAACCATTATCTAAAAAATTTCATTCTTATAGTTATCGTATAAGTTCAATTTTATTAATCGTTTTAATGATTATTGCGTTATTTAATGATTTATCTCATTTTTAATTTTTTGCTTTAATATTTATTTTTTAAGATTTAAATGAAAATATTAATTAATAGATTATTTATAATAATTTTATTTTTTTGTTTTAATGTCCATAGTATGAATACTTTTTCAATAAAAAATATATATGTACATGGATTAAAGAATTTTACTTTTCATAATATTATATCAGAAGCCTTTTTTATAAAGAAAAAAAAAATTTCTAATGAAGATATTAGTAATTTTATTAAATTATTATATCATACAGGTAATTTTAATAAAATAAAGGTATTTCGTGATAAATATGATTTAATTATTAAAGTCAAAGAGAAGCCTATAATTTCAAGTATTTGTGTTACAGGTAATAAATTTATTAATTATAAATTATTAAAAAATAGTATGTATTTACATAATATAATTATAGGAAGGCCCCTAGATTGTTTTTCGCTTTTAACTTTTGAAAAAACATTAAATAATTTTTACAATAAAATTGGTAGATATAAAACAAAAATAAAATTTTTTATTACCCCATTGGATAATAATAAAATTGATTTAAAATTAATAATAATTGAGTCTAATTTAATCAATATTAAACGAATAAATATATTAGGAAATAATAATTATTCATTAAAACATCTTATTTATGTATGTGGAATAAAAAAATCATTTTTGGGATTTGATTTATTTTATAAAAATAATTATAAAAAAGAAAATTTTATGATTGCACTTCAGAAATTACATGATTTTTATTTAAGTCATGGATATATTTGTTTTAAAATTAATTCTACTCAATTAAATTTATCCAGAAATAATAAAAATATTTATATAACTATAAACATACATGAAGGTGAAAAATATAAAATTTCAAATATATTTATAAATAATGATTTTGAGCATCCTTGTAATTTAAATAATTTGATATCAATTAAAATTAATGATATTTATAATTTTTCTAAAATTATGTCCATTGTGGTTAATATAAAAAAATTATTATCTCGTTTTGGTTATATTAATCCCTTTATAGATATAAAAACAAAAATTAATTATAAAAATAAAACTGTAAAATTATATTTTAATATAGATAATGGGAAACGTTTTTATGTTGAAAGAATATCTTTTACAGGAAATTTTATTTCTAGAGATTCTATGTTGAGATCTGAAATAAAACAAATGGAAAATTCTTTATTTAATATAGATTTAATTAATGTTGGAATATCTAATTTAGAACGTACTGGGTATTTTAAAAATGTTAATGTATATATTAAAAATTTATCTTCTTCAAAAAATAAAGTAAATGTTGTATATAAAATACAAGAATTAAATACTGGATCATTTAATATTGGAGTGGGTTATAATCATGATGGAGGAGTAAATTTTAAATTTTCATTAAATAAGAATAATTGGTTAGGTGTTGGTGATAATTTAAGTTTAAGTATTATTAAAAATAATCGTCAAAATTATGGTAAATTGGAATTTACTAGTTTGCATTTTATAATTGATAGGATTAATTTATCAAGTAATATTATTTATAATAATTCTATACCAGAAGATAATTTATATTTCTTCAATTATTTTAAAAAAAGTTATTTATTTAATAATATATTAAATTTTAATTTAAATAATCAAAATAGTTTTGGATTGGGTTTAGGATATACTTATGATAATTTATTAAATATTAAACCTCAAGTTGTTGTATGGAGATATTTAAAATCCATAGGTAAAAAATTGAATTATTTACACAAGCAAAATTTAATATCTAATGATTTTATTTTTGATTATAATTTTATTTTTGATAATTTAAATAAACAAGTTTATCCTATATTTGGCAGTTATAATAAATTAGATACTAAAATAACTATACCAGGTTCGAAAAATAATTACTTTCAAATAGTTTTTGATAGTTATAAATATTTACCTATAGATAAATATTTTAAATGGATATTATCCAATCATATTTTTTTAGGATATGGTCATGGTATAGGTAAAAAAGAAATTCCGTTTTATCAAAATTTTTATGCCGGAGGTGTTGATACAATAAGAGGTTTTGTTTATAATGATGTTGGTCCTAAAGCAGTTTATTATAAACCATTATTTAAAAATAATGGTTCAAATAAATATTCTTTTTTAAAATCTAATGATGTTATAGGGGGTAATTCTATAATAGTTACAAATACAGAATTAATTTTACCTAATTTTTTTATTAGTAATAATTATACTAGAAATATTCGTTATTCATTATTTTTAGATTCTGGAATAGTGTTAGATACAAATTGGGATAATACAAATAATTTTTATTTATCAGGTATACCTGATTATAGTGATTTATATAATATCAGAATATCTAGTGGTATTTCATTTAAATGGATATCACCAATAGGTCCTTTAACATTTTCGTACGCCATACCTATTAAAACTAGTTTGATGGATAAATTAGAAAAGTTTCAATTTAGTATGGGTAAAATATGGTAAAGTATTTTATTAAATTTAAGTTAATTAAAATTCTAATTTTTTTTACTTTAGGAGAGTAAATGAAATATTTTATTCGTGTTTTATTTTTTTTATTTTTTTTGTTTTTTTATGAAAATGTATTTTCATTTGATAAAATTGCTATAGTAAATATTAATAATGTTTTCGATAATTTATCAAAATTTTATGGAATAGAAAAAATTTTAAATAAAGAATTTAACCAAAGAGCTATAAGCTTGCAAGAACAAGAATTGAAATTACAATATAAAATTAATGCTTTTCAACGTAATAAATTGACAATGCAACCTAATATGATAAAAAAAATTGAAAAAGAAATTAATAATGAACATAATAAATTTTTATTGAAAGCAAAGAATTTTGAAGAAGACAATAAAAGTAGACAATTAGAAGAACGTAATAAAATTTTAAGGAAAATAAAAGATATTGTTAGTAAAATAGCAATAATTAAAGGCTATAATTTAATAATTGATTCTAATGTAGTAATATATTCTAGTAATATCAAAAATATAACTGATGAAATTTTAAAACAAATAAAATAATTTTATGTACTAATTTAATTATTATATAAAAAATAATTATGTTACAATAATATTGTAATATATTTAATATTATTATCTTTTTAGTTGTATTTTTAATTTTGTTAAACAATGTTTTATATAAAAAATAATAATTAAATAAATATTAATAAACTATTTTAATTTATTAAGAATTACATTTTTCTATATAAATTATATGTTTCATTAATTATTAAATAAATTGATTATTTTAAAATTATTTGTAAATTCATATTTGAATTATTGTTATGTATTATTTAAATTTGAGTTTAGTTTTATTAATTAAATTTATTTAAGTAATCATTTTTTATGATAAATTGTAATGCTTTATATTTTTATATTGCACAGAGGTAGAAGTATTTTAAAATAAAATATTATTTAAAATTAAACTTTCTAATAATAGGAAAATGTTTTGAGTACTAAAATTCATGATTTGAATATTGAAGAAATTTTAAAATTATTACCTCATCGTTATCCATTTTTGTTAATAGATCGTATTATTTACATAATCCCTCATATGTCTTTAAAAGGAATTAAAAATGTTTCTTTTAATGAACCATTTTTTCAAGGGCATTTTCCTAGTAAAAAGATATTTCCTGGAGTATTAATTTTAGAAACTATGGCTCAAGCAACAGGTATTTTAGCATTTAAAAGTTTAGGGGAATTAAAAGTGGGAGAATTATATTATTTTGCTGGTGTTGATAATGCTAGATTTAAATGCCCTGTTGTGCCTGGAGATCAATTGATAATTAAAGTTTATTTTGATAAAACCCGTTGTGGTTTAACTAAATTTAAGGGTATTGCTTATGTAAAAAATAAAGTTGTTTGTGAAGCGGATATTATGTGTTCACGAAGTAAATAATTTATGTACTAAATCGATTATATTATATTTATTTATTAATAATTTTTTTAATATTGTTAATAATTAATTTTATCAATTAAAATATATGTTTAATTCTAAATTTGTACACCTAAGTGTTCATACTGATTATTCTATAGTAGATGGATTAATTAAAATAAATTGCCTTATAAATAAAATTTTAACTTTACGTATGTCAGCTGTTGCAGTTACTGATTTTAATAATATTTTTAGTTTAGTAAAATTTTACAATTTATCTCATAAAAAAGGTATTAAACCAATAATAGGTGCTGATTTTATAATTACATCCCTAACAAATAAAATTAGTAAATTAACTATTTTAGCAAAAAATAATATAGGTTACAGAAATTTAATATTTTTAATATCTTTAGCATATAAAAATAGAATAAATAATTTAATACCTTCAATTACTTATGAATTATTAATTAAATATAGAATTGGATTAATAATATTATCTGGAGGTTTACATGGTGATGTAGGTAGATCATTATTATCTAATAATAAAATGTTAATTAAAAAAAATATTAATTTTTACAAGAAACATTTTAATAATAATTATTATTTAGAATTATCAAGAATTGAAAAGGTGAATGAAGAAAGTTATATTAATTTAGCAATGGATTTATCATACAAAGAAAATATACCAGTAGTTGCAACTAATGAAGTTCGTTTTTTAAAAAAAGATGATTTTTATATACATGAAATTAGAGTGGCTATTAATAATGGATACAAATTAAATGATTTAAAATATTCTTCTAAATATAGTAATTTACAATATCTTCGTAGTGAACAAGAAATGTGTAAATTATTTATTGATATTCCTGAAGCATTAGTAAATACTATTGAAATATCTAAAAGGTGTAATGTTTTTTTAGATTGGAATGAATATCATTTACCCAAATTCAAATTAAAAAATATTAGTGAGGAAGATTATTTATTTTTACAAGCCAATAAAGGAATGAAAGAACGATTATTGTTTTTGTGTTCTAAGAAAAATAAAAAAGATATTGTACATAAGATTTATTATAAAAGATTATATCATGAATTAAATATAATAAAGCAAGTAGGTTTTTCTGGGTATTTTTTGATAGTTATGGAATTTGTTAAATGGGCAAAATCTAATTTTATTTCTGTTGGTCCTGGTAGAGGTTCAGGTGCTAGTTCTTTAGTTGCTTATGCATTAGGGATTACAGATATTAATCCATTAGATTTTAATTTAATTTTTGAACGTTTTTTAAATTGTGAAAAAATTTCTTTACCTGATTTCGATATTGATTTTTGTATGGACAAAAGAGATTTGATTATTGAACATGTTATTAAGAAATATGGTTATAGTAATGTATCACAAATTATTACTTTTGGAACAATGACAGCTAAAGTTGTTATACGTGATGTAGGACGTGTACTTGGTTACCCATATGGATTAGTAAATAAAATTTCCAAATTGATTCCATTTAATTATGGTATTACTATAAATAATGCTCTTCTTTTATCTCCTCAGTTATTAATATATTATAAAACCGATAATTCTATTAAAAAATTAATAAATCTTTCAATTAGATTAGAAGGTATTATACGCAATGTAGGTAAACATGCTGGGGGGGTTGTAATATCACCTACAAAAATAACTAATTTTTTACCTTTGTATTATGATAAGGATTCTAAAAATTCTTTGACACAATTTGATAAAAATGATATTGAACGTATTGGTTTAATAAAATTTGATTTTTTAGGATTACGTACACTTACTATTATTGATAATACTTTAAAAATAATTAATATTAAAAGAAAAAAAATAGGAAAGGAAATAATTGATATTAATAATATAACCTTAAATGATAAAAAAAGTTTTCTTCTTTTAAAAACAGCTAACACAACTGCTGTATTTCAACTTGAATCTTATGGTATTAAAACATTAATTAAACGATTACAACCTGATACATTTGAAGAATTGATTGCATTAATAGCATTATATAGACCTGGCCCTCTTCAATCCGGAATGGTTGATAATTTTATAAATAGAAAACATGGTAAGGAATTAATAGCATATCCTGATAAAATTTGGCAACATAAATTATTAAAACCTATATTAGAATCTACATACGGTATTATTCTTTACCAAGAACAAGTTATGCAAATATCACAAATTTTATCCGATTATAGTTTAGGTCAAGCCGATATATTGAGAAGTGCTATGACTAAAAAGAAAAAAAATGTTATGTTAAAACAAAGAATTTTATTTAAAAATGGTGCAATAAAAAAGGGTATTAATGCTAATTTAGCAATGAAAATATTTGATTTGATGGAAAAATTTGCTGCATATGGATTTAATAAATCACATTCTGTTGCATATGCATTAATATCTTATAGGACATTATGGCTTAAAGCTAATTATCCTGTTGAATTTTTAGTATCTGTATTAAACACCGAAATTAATAATACCACTAAATTATCGTTTTTAATTAATGAATGTAAATATTTGCAAATAAATATTTGTAGCCCTAATGTAAATCTTAGTATGTACAATTTTTTTATCGATGAATGTGGAAGTATTGTTTATGGATTAGGAGCAATTAAGGGTTTGAATAAAGATCTTATATATTTAATTATAAATAATAGAATAAAAAATGGTAATTATGACAGTTTGTTAAATTTTTGTATACGAATAAAAAGTAAGAAATTAAATATTAGTATGTTAAAAAAACTAATTTTTTCAGGTGCTTTAGATACAATAGGTACATCTAGATATAATTTATTAAAAGATTTAGAAAATTCTTTTAAAATAACTGAACAATATTTAAGTTCTAAATCTGTTGGTCAAATGGATATGTTTAATCTTTTGAAAGATAAACTATCATATACTAATTTTTTTAATACAAAATATTTATTAAATTGGTCGGAAGAGTATGAATCAAACAAAGAAAAAGAATCTCTAGGTTTTTATTTAACAAAACATCCTATTATAAAATATTTAAAAGAAATGCGTAAATATACTAATAGTAATAATACATTAAAAGATTTATTATCTATAGATATAAATAATAAAATAAATAACTTTGTTGTTTTTGGTTTAGTAACTGCTGTAAAAATTTCTATAACTAAATATAATAACAAAGTTGTAATTTTTACATTGGACGATTCCTTTGGAATTATTGAAATTATTTTATTAGAAAAATATATTAATAAATATAAACATTTGATATCATGCGATAATATTTTAATTGTGAATATAAGAATAAGATTTAATTTTTTTAGTAAATCTTTAAATGTATTAGCTAATAATGTAATAGATATTACAGAAGCACGTAATAAATATTTATCTAAAATTATTATTTATATACAAAAAAAAAAAGTTAAAAATAATATATTTAAAGTATTAAATTATTATTTTAAAAATTTACCAAGAGGAAATTTAACTTTATATTTGTATCAATTAAAAAATATTATTTGTAAAAATGATAAAAAATTAATAAAAAAAATAAAGAATATTGTTCCTAGTAATGATTTTATTAATAAAGTAGAATCATTATTAGGGAAAGAATATATTGAATTAAAATTCAAATAAATAAGGATAAATATGAATTTTAATTATTTAGATTTTGAATACCCAATAGTGGAATTAGAAGCTAAAATAGATTCATTAAAATTAGTAAATGATAAAAATAAAAGACATAATTTTAATTTAGATAATGAAATATATGGACTTAGTAAAAAAAAAAATGAATTAATTAAGAAAATTTTTTCAAATTTATCTGCATGGCAAATAGTTAAATTATCTAGACATCCATTAAGACCTCATACGTTAGATTATATTAATTATATTTTTGAAGATTTTGATGAGTTATCAGGAGATAGAACATTTTCTGATGATAAAGCAATTGTAGCAGGCATAGCTAGATTAAATTCTTATTCTGTTATGATTATTGGCCATCAAAAAGGTAGAGAAACTAAAGATAAAATTTATCGTAATTTTGGTATGCCTACTCCTGAAGGATATCGTAAAGCATTACGTTTAATGAAGTTAGCTGAAAAATTTAACATCCCTGTTATTACTTTCATTGATACCCCTGGAGCTTACCCGGGAGTTGGAGCTGAAGAACGTGGTCAATCTGCAGCTATAGCTAACAATTTACTTAACATGTCCTTTTTAAAAGTTCCAATTATATGTAATGTAATTGGTGAAGGAGGCTCTGGAGGAGCTTTAGCTATAGGGATAGGTGATAAATTAAATATGTTAGAATATAGTACTTATTCTGTTATTTCACCTGAAGGATGTGCTTCTATTCTTTGGAAAAATGTTAGTAAAGCTTCATTGGCTGCTGAAATAATGGGAATAAATGCATATCGTTTAAAAAAATTAAAATTAATAGATAATATTATAAATGAACCATTAGGTGGTGCTCATAGAAATATTTTGTTAATGGCTGATTTGTTAAAAAAACAATTATTAATAGATATTTCAGAATTGAGATTAATGCATATAGATATTTTATTAAAAAAAAGATATAAAAAACTTATTAGTTATGGATATGTTTAATAAAAATAAAATATATATTTTTAAATAAATTAAATTATAAAATTTAATTTAAAAAAAAAATAAATTTATTTTAAATAAAAAAATTGAAAAAAGATTTATATTTATATTAATGATCATTCGTTATTTGTTATTTCAAAACTGTATTTGATTATTAGTAAAGAATTGTATAATTGTTCTTTATAAAAAAAAATAAATTTGGAACATTAGTGAATGAAAAACAACAATAATCTATTTAACAATTCACTTATTGACGAATATATACTTAAAAAAGTAAATAAAATAATAAATAAGTTATCTATTGATCAAATAATTTGGTTGTCGGGATATTTATTTAATATTATAAAAAATAATAAATTTAAAAAAACTTTAATTTTGATAGATAAAAAAATTACAATTTTATCTTCTTCACAAACTGGAAATGCACAGTCAATAGCTAAAAAGTTATATGATCGTATGGTTTTTAACAATTTTAATGTTATTTTATTAAAAACATCAGAATATAAATTTAAAAAAATTAATAACGAAAAAATATTAATAATTATAACATCTACATATGGTGAAGGAGAACCTCCAGAAGAAACTTATGCATTTTATAATTTTTTAATGTCTAAACGAGCTCCTAAATTAGATAGTTTATCTTTTGCTGTTTTCGGTTTAGGTGATAGTTCTTATAAATTTTTTAATAAATCAGCAAAAGATTTTGATCATAGATTAAAAGAATTAGGTGCTAAAAGACTAATTAATAGATGTGATGCTGATATAGATTATTCTGTAGTAGCAAATAATTGGATTAAAAAAATATTAAATGTTTTTAAACATTTAACTTTTAATAAAAATAATTTGATTATAAAAAATAAATCTATGAAAATAGATAATTGTGAAAAAACATATGATAAAGAAAATCCTCTTATTACAAGTATATTATGTAATCAAAAAATTACTGGAAGAGATTCAAATAAAGATATTAGACATATAGAAATTAATTTACCTGATAATATATTTTATGAACCTGGTGATATTTTAGGTGTATGGTATGAAAATGATCCTTTATTAATAAAAAAAATTATTTCATGTTTTAAATTATCTAATGATGATCCAATTAAAATTGGTAATAAGAATATATCTTTATATGAAGCTTTGTTGAAATATTGTGAGATTACGATAAATACAATAAACATTGTAAAAAAATACTCTTATCTAACAAACAATAAATATCTTTTATCTATCAATGATGATTTATTAGAATTACAAAAATTTGTTAAAAATACACCATTAATAGATATGTTTATTATTTATAAAAGCAAATTATCAGCTCAACAATTAGTATCCCTATTTCGACCTTTAAGCCCTCGTTTTTATTCTATTTCTTCTTCTCAAAGAGAATATAAAAACGAGGTACATATAACAGTGAGAATTTTAAAATACAAATCTAATAATTGTGTTCATTTTGGTGGAGCATCAGGTTATTTAGGTTATAGAATTAATGAAAATGATAAAATAAAAATTTTTTTACAAAAAAATAATAATTTTAAATTACCTAAAGATTCTAATATTCCAATAATTATGATTGCTGCTGGTACTGGAATTTCTCCATTTCGTTCTTTTATTCAAGAAAGAGAAAATATAGGAGCTAAAGGTAAAAATTGGTTGTTTTTTGGAGATCAAAAATTTACTGAAGATTTTTTATATCAAATTGAATGGGTAGATTATCTTAAAAAAGATGTATTGAATAACATTAATTTAGCATGGTCACGTGATCAAAAATATAAAATATATATACAAGATAAAATTATAGAAAATAAAAATATTTTTTGGAAATGGATAAATAATGGTGCATATATTTATATTTGTGGAAGTATTGCAATGTCAAAATCAGTTGAAACATCTATCTTAAAAATAATTCAAGAAAATGGTAAAATAGATAAAAATAATTCTGTAAATTTTTTAAATGAACTAAAAATCGATCATCGTTATCAAAAGGATGTTTATTAATGTTATATAAAATAAATAAAAAATTTATTGTTAAAGGTAAATTAACTAATGAAGAAAGAATAAAAAAAGAGAGTAATTTTTTAAGAGGAACTATTGCTGATGATATTAACAATAAAATAACAGGAGGTTTTAGTAAAGATAATTATTCATTAATTAGATTTCATGGTATGTATCAGCAAGATAATAGAGACATAAGATTAGAACGGTTAGAACAAAAATTAGAACCTAAACATTCTATGATGTTGAGATGTAGATTACCAGGGGGAATTATTAATACAAAACAATGGTTGTCTATAGATGATTTTGCAAAAAAACATACCTTATATGGAAGTATACGATTGACTAATCGCCAAACTTTTCAATTTCATGGTATTTTAAAACATAAATTAAAATTTATTCATAAAATATTAAATAAATTAGGATTAGATTCATGGGCTACAGCTAATGATGTAAATCGTAATATTCTTTGTACTTCAAACCCTATGGAGTCTAATATTCATATGGAAGTTTATCAAATAGCAAAAAAAATTTCTGAATATTTACTTCCTAAAACAAATGCTTATTCTGAAATTTGGTTAGATAGAAAAAAAGTTAGTACTACTGAAGTAGAGTCGATTTTAGGAAATACTTATTTGCCTCGTAAATTTAAAACAACAATTGTAATACCACCTTATAATGATGTTGATATTCATGCCAATGATATGAATTTTATTGCCATTATTGATAAAGGAAAATTAATTGGTTTTAATTTACTTATTGGTGGAGGATTATCTATAGTACATAGTAATTGTTCTACATGGCCTAGTATAGCTAAAGAAGTTGGATTTTTTAAAGTTAATGATATTTTATGTGTAGCAGAAGCTGTAATTACAATTCAAAGAGATTGGGGTAATAGGACTAATAGACAGAATGCTAAAACAAAATATACATTGGAACGTGTAGGTTTAGATAATTTTAGAAGAGAAATTGAATATAGATCTGGGATTAAATTTGATCCTATATATCCTTATAAATTTATTAAAAGAGGAGATCGTTTTGGTTGGTTAAAAGGTATAGATAACAAATGGAATTTGACATTATTTATTGAACAAGGAAGATTAATTGATAAATTTAATAGTCCTATTAAAAAAGGTGTTGCAGAAATTGCAAAAATACATAATGGATATTTTAGATTAACTGCAAATCAAAATTTAATAGTAACTTCTGTTAAAGAGAATAACAAATTAATTATTGAAAATATAGCTTTGAAATATGGATTATTGAATTTTGTAACAAAGCAACGTAAAAATTCTATGGCATGTGTTTCTTATCCTACATGTCCTTTAGCTATGTCTGAAGGAGAACGTGAATTACCTTATTTTGTAAATGGAATAGAAAAAATTTTATCTAAATATGGATTGGATAATGAATATATAATATTTCGTATTTCTGGCTGTCCAAATGGTTGTGCTAGATCTTTGCTTGCTGAAATAGGTCTTTTAGGCAAATCTGTTGATTATTATAATATGTATATTGGTGGAAATCGTATAGGAACACGTATACCTCGTATGTACTTAGAAAATATCAATAAAAAACAAATAATTTTTCATATAGATAATTTAGTAAATAGGTGGGCTAACGAACGATTAGATAAAGAAAATTTTGGAGATTTTGTAATTAGAGTAAATATAGTAAAACCAGTATTAAATTCTTCCAAAGATTTTTGGTAATTTTAGGTAAAATATATGCAATTGTTAAATTTAAAAAAAATAAAAAATTTATCTTTAAAAGAACAAAAAAAAAATCTTGAAGAAATTAATTTTAAATTAAATAAACTATCTTCATTTGATCGTATATTATGGGCATTAGATAATCTTGAAGAAAATTTTATTTTATCTTCTAGTTTTGGGATACAATCAATGGTTTTGTTACATATGATTACTTCTAAAATATCTAATATTCCTATTGTGTTTATTGATACAGGTTATTTATTTCCGGAAACTTATATATTCGTTGATAAATTAGTTAAAAAAATGAATTTAAATTTGAAAATATTTCGTTCTATTATATCTCCTGCATGGCAAGAGGCACGTTATGGTAAATTATGGAAAAATGGAATAGATGGCATAGATTTGTATAATAAAATTAATAAAGTTAAACCTATGAAGTTTGCTTTAAAAAAATTATTAGTTAAAACATGGTTTTCTGGGCTAAGAAGATCACAATCTAAAAGTCGTAAAAACTTATCTATATTATCTATTCAACGTAAAATTTTTAAATTTTTACCAATTTTAGATTGGGATAATAAAAAAATATTTGACTATATAAAAAAATACGATTTGGAATATCATCCATTATGGAAAGATGGTTATGTATCTTTAGGAGATATACATACAACGTCTAAAATAAATAGTAATATTTCAGAAGAAGAAACAAGATTTTTTGGAATAAAAAGAGAATGTGGGTTACATGAATAAATTTATTATTTAATAGATTATATTTATTAAAAATAATTTATTTATTTTAATTTAATTTAAAAATACAATTTAAGATTTTTAATTTATTTTATACTTATTATAAATATCACAAAATGAAATATTTACCCTTATTTATTGATTTGAAATTTAAACCAATTTTAATAGTTGGAGGTGGTAGTGTAGCTGCAAGAAAAATAAAATTATTTTGTGCAGTTGGAGCTATAGTATATGTTGTTGCTAATAAATTATGTGATGATTTAAAAAAAATTTATAATAAAAATAAAATTAGATGGTTATCAAAAAAATTTAATGTAAATCAACTAAATAATATATTTTTAGTAGTTGTTGCTACTAATAATAATAATCTTAATAAAAAAATTTATAAAGAAGCTAATAATAGATTTATATTTGTTAATGTAGTTGATGATTTAAAAAAATGTTCTTTTATTTTTCCATCAATAATAGACAGGTCTCCTTTATTAGTATCTATATCATCTAGTGGTATGGCACCTATGCTAGTTAGATTATTAAAGGAAAAATTAGAAACAATATTACCTAAAAGTTTATCTAGTATAATTAATATTGCTGGTAAATTCCGTGATAAAGTTAAAAAATATTTTATTAAATTTGATGATAGAAAACGATTTTGGGAAAGTTTTTTTGATAGTATTTTTTCTAGTTATGTATCTTGTAATAATTTTGAATTAGCATATAAAGTATTAAATAATCATTTAAAAAATAAAAATAAACTATCAGGAGAAATAGTATTAGTTGGAGCTGGTCCTGGTGATTCTGGTTTGTTAACACTTCGTGCCCTACAAGCAATACAAAGAGCGGATATTGTCCTGTATGATTATTTAGTAAGTAAACAAGTTTTAAATTTAATACGTAAAGATGCAAAATTGATATGTGTAGGGAAAAGATATGGATATCATTTTTATTCTCAAAAAAAAATAAATAATTTACTAATATCATATGCTAAAAAAGGCAAATGTGTTATTAGATTAAAAGGCGGTGATCCATTTATTTTTGGTAGAGGTGGTGAAGAATTATTATATGCATACAAATATAAAATACCTTTTCAAGTCATTCCTGGTATAACTTCAGGCATTGCAGCTCCTACTTATGCTGGTATTCCATTAACGCATAGAGATTATTCTCATGGAGTAATATTTATAAATGGATATAACTATAAACATTGTATTGATAGTTTGAAATTTAAGTATTCTTCTTTTACTTTAGTAATTTACATGTGTTCAATTAATATTGAATATATATATAAACAATTAATATTAAATGGATGTTTAAAAAATACAAAAGTGGCTGTTATAAGTTCGGGAACGCATGATGAACAGTATGTGAAAACTGGTATTTTATCAGAATTAAATATCTTAATTAAAAAATCTTTTAGTCCTAGAATATTAATTATAGGTAAAGTCGTTGAATTAAGAGAAAAATTATCTTGGTTTAAAATTTCTAAAAATTCATTTAATAATAAAAATTATATTTTAAATTTATTATAGGAAAAAGTTATGGAGGAAAAGAAATTTACTCATTTATATCAATTAGAAGCTGAAAGTATTTATATCATACGTGAAGTTGTAGCTGAATTTGAAAACCCTGTTATGTTATATTCAATAGGTAAAGATTCTTCTGTTATGTTACATCTTGCTCGTAAAGCATTCTATCCTGGTAAATTACCATTTCCATTATTACATATAGATACAGGGTGGAAATTTAACGAAATGTATAAATTCAGAGATAATATTATTAAAAATATGAATCTTGATTTTTTAATATATATTAATAAAGATGGGTTGAAAATGGGTATCAACCCTTTTATTCATGGTAGTAGTAAATATACTCATATTATGAAGACTGAAGGTTTAAAACAAGCTTTAAATAAATATAATTTCGATGCAGCTTTTGGAGGTGCTAGGCGTGATGAAGAAAAATCTCGTGCTAAAGAACGTATATATTCTTTCCGTAATAAATTACATAGATGGGATCCAAAAAAACAAAGACCTGAATTATGGCAGAATTACAATGGGCAAATTAATAGAGGGGAAAATATTAGGGTATTTCCATTGTCTAATTGGACTGAATTAGATATTTGGACATATATTTATTTTGAAAATATAGAAATAGTACCATTATATTTTTCTTCTATTAGACCTGTTTTGACACGTAATAATTTATTAATCATGTTAAATGATAATAGAATTAATTATAAAAATGAAGAGATAAATAAACTGATGGTACGTTTTCGTACTTTAGGTTGTTGGCCATTATCCGGTGCTATAGAATCAAATGCCAAGAATATACCGGAAATTATACATGAAATGTTAAATTCAAACATGAGTGAACGTCAAGGAAGAATGATAGATAATGATCAAGTTGGTTCTATGGAAATAAAAAAACGTCAAGGATATTTTTAAGGAAATAAAATAATGATAAATAATACTATTAAAAATAATATTAGTAAATCAAATAATATTATTAAATGGTTAAAGTTGCAAAAAAAAAAAACGTCTTTGAGATTTCTTACATGTGGAAGTGTAGATGATGGTAAAAGTACATTAATTGGACGTTTGTTTTATGATACGAATAATATTTATTCTGATCAATTTAAATCCTTAAAAAAGGATAGTAAAAAACATGGAACACAAGATGGTAATTTAGATTTATCTTTATTAGTTGATGGATTACAAGCTGAAAGAGAACAAGGTATTACTATTGATGTTGCTTATTTATATTTTTCTACAAATAAATGTAAATTTATAGTTGCAGATACTCCAGGACATGAACAATATACACGTAATATGGCTACAGGGGCATCTACATGTGATGTAGCTATATTATTGATGGATGCTTGTAAGGGAGTGCTTAATCAAACAAAACGCCATATTTTTATAGTTAATATTTTAGGAATTAAAAACGTAATTATTGCTATAAATAAAATGGATTTAGTTTTATATAAGGAAGATATTTTTATTAAAATAAAAAAAAAATTTCTAGAAATTATAAAACTTTTACCTAATAAAGATATAAAACTATATTTTGTACCTATTTCAGCATTAAGTGGTGAAAACGTTGTTTATTCAAATAAAATAATGTCATGGTATAAAGGTCCAACGGTGCTTTATATATTAGAGAATATTCAAAGTTCAAATAATATCAATGATAAAATTTTTTATTTTCCAGTACAATATGTTAATAGACCTAATTCAAATTTTAGAGGATATTCAGGTTGTCTATCTTCTGGTAAAATAAGAATTAATCAAAAGATTAAAATATTACCATCTGGTATGGTATCTTACATTGATCAAATTATAGTTTATAATAAAAAAATTTGTCAGGCTTATCCACAAGAACCTATTACCTTAATATTGAAAGATCAAATGGATATTAGTAGAGGAGATATTATAGTTGATTTTAATATTAAATTTAAATTGACACAGTCAGCTTTAATAGATATTGTATGGATGAATGAACAAAAGTTAGAAATAGGTAATAAATATGATGTTAAAATTGCATGTAAGAAGACTCAAATTATTATAAAAGATATTTTATATTGTTTTGATATGAATAATTTAAAAAAAATAAAAACAAATAAAATATTAATAAATAATATTGGTAGAATTTCTGTATTTTTTGATGAACCTATGGTGATGGATCTTTATAATAACAATAAGGTTATGGGCGGTATTATTTTTATCGATAAATTAACTAATATGACAGTTGGAGCAGGATTAGTTTGTAAAACATTATCGATAAAAGATAATAAAATAAATAGATACAAATTATTTAAACGAGAATTAAATCAATTAATTAAACGTTATTTTTTAAATTAAAAATATAATTTTTATGATAAGTGATATAAATCAAAAAAATAGAAATAATATTTTGTGGCAAAATTTTTATATAAATAAAATAAAACGTGAAAAATTGAATAATCACAGATCAGCATTATTATGGTTTACTGGTTTATCAGGATCCGGAAAATCTACTATTGCTAATGCTTTAGAAAAAAGACTTTATTTTATGAATATACATACTTATATTTTAGATGGTGATAATATCAGATCTGGATTATGCTCTGATTTAAGTTTTGTTGATAAAGATCGTAAGGAGAATATTAGAAGAATTGGAGAAATATCAAAGTTAATGGTAGATGCAGGTTTAATAGTCTTATCCACTTTTATATCTCCTCATAAATTAGAGCGTGAAAAAATAAGATATATGTTAGAAAATAATAAATTTATAGAAATATTTGTTGATACACCATTTAATATATGTAAAAAAAGAGATGTTAAAGGTTTATATAAAAAAGTTTTCAATAAAAAAATAAAAAATTTTACTGGTGTTGATTCTATATATGAATCACCGATTAATCCTGAAATTATTTTGAATGGAGAACAAGATGTATTGACATCTGTAAATAAAATAATTTTATTATTAAGATCTATGAAAATTATTTAATTTATAAAAAAAATTTTATTTGTAATATTATTATTAAATGTAGATTTGATATCTTTTGTTATTATTAATATCTCTTTTATATTTACCATTTTTTTTATAAAGAAACCTAAGTTTTTAATTCTTTTTTCGATAAAATCATCTTTTTTAAAAATTATTTTTATTTTTTTATTGAATCTAATTTTTTTTTTTGCTCTGAAATTTCTAATTTGTATAATAGTATTTTTTAACCATATTATATCAATGCTTAGTTTTTTATTTACAAATTTATTATTGTATTTTGGAAATTTTTCCATTGTAATACTATTAAATTTATTGTTAAGATTATATCTCATTAATTTTTGCCATATATACTCTGTAATAAACGGTATAATTGGATGTGCTAATTTTAATATTATTTTTAGTACATATAATGATGTATTTATAGTACTTATAAAATTATTTTCATTACATATATTAATCAGGGGTTTAACAAATTCTATATACCAATCACAATATTGATTCCATATAAAACTATATAATTTATTGGCTATAATATCAAATCTATAATTATTTATAGATTTTTCAAATTCATTAATGACAATATTTAATTCACTTATAATCCATTTATCTATTATTGAAATATCATTTTTATGTGATGAAAATTTAATGTTTTTACTTTTATTTATAACGAATTTACTGGCATTCCATAATTTATTACAAAATTTTTTATACCCTTCTAATCTATTCATATCCCATTTTATTAATCTGCTAGTTGATGATAAAGAGGTAATTGTAAATCTTAAAGGATCTGCTCCTGTTTCTTTAATTCCATAAGGAAATTTTTTTTTGGTATTATTAATTATTTTTACCAATGATTTATTTTTTATCATATTTTTTGTTCTTTTTTCAATAATATCATTTAATGATATTCCATTTATTATATCTATAGGATCAACAATATTTCCTTTAGATTTTGACATTTTTTCACCATTTTCATCGCAAATTAAACCAGTAATATAAATATTTTTAAAAGGAATTTGTGGTTTATTTTTTTTATCTTTAACGATATACATTGTTATCATGATCATTCTAGCAATCCAAAAAAATATTATATCAAATCCAGAAACAATAACATCAGTTGGATGATATTGTTTAAATATTTTTTTTGATTTAGGCCATCCTAATGAAGAAAAAGTCCACATACTTGCGGAAAACCATGTATCTAATACATCATCGTCTTGTTTGAGTTTTTCTTTTTTTGGTATTTTATATTTTAGTCTTATTTTTTTTTCATTTTGGCCTACATAAATGTTATTTTTTTTATCATACCACACTGGTATACGGTGCCCCCACCATATTTGACGAGATATACACCAATCTTTTATTTTTTTCATCCATGAAAAATAAATATTTTTATATTGTTTATGAATAAAATTTATATTTCCATTTTTAACAGCATTTATTGCTAATTTAGTTAATTTTTTTGTTTTAATATACCATTGATTTGTTAGCATGGGTTCTATAATAGCTCCACTACGTTCATTATATGGTATATAAGTATTATATTTATATTCTTTTTTTAGTAATTTTTTTATTTTAAGTTTTTTAATTATTTTTTTTCTAGCAACATAACGATCAAGATTATGAAATGATTTAGGTATTTTATTACTATAAAATATTGAAGTATTTCCTTTGCTATCAAAAACATTAGCACAAGGTAACATTTTACCATCATATGTAAAAATATTTATCATAGGTAAATTATATTTAATTGCTATTTTATAATCATTAAAATCATGAGCCGGGGTTATTTTTACACACCCACTACCTTTTTTTATATCCGTTTTTATATCACTAATAATAGGTATAATACGATTAATTAAAGGAACTTTAACAAAATATCCTATTAAGTTGTTATAACGTTTGTCTTCAGGGTTGATCATAATTGCAGTATCACCAAAAATTGTTTCAGGACGAGTTGTCCCTATTAATAAATATTTTTTACCATCCTTTGTTTTTATGTTATTTAATAATTTATATTTTATATACCACATAGATACTTTTTTATTTTTATGTTTTATTTCTAAATCTGAAATTACTGTATTTAGTTCAGTATCCCAATTAACTATGCTTTTGGTTTTATAAATTAAATTATTTTTATATAAATTAATAAAAACTTTTCTTACAGTATATGAAAATTTTTTATCCATGGTAAAACGCTCTCTATTCCAATCTATGAAATATCCTAAACGTTTCATTTGATTTTTTATTATTTTTCCATATTTTTTTTTCCATTTTAAAATTTTTTTGATGAAAGCATTTTTATCATAATTTTTTATATCATAACCTTCTTTTATTATTTTTTTTGTAATAAGAATTTGTGTTGCAATTCCAGCATGATCTATTCCAATCTGCCATAATGTATTTTTTCCTTTCATACGATTATAACGTATTAAAATATCCATTAACGTATGTTGGAATGCATGCCCCATATGCAATGTGCCGGTTATATTAGGAGGTGGTAATGTTATACAATATTTTTTTTTAGAATTTTTTTTATTGAATTTAAAGTAATTATTTTTTTCCCATAGACTATAAATTTTTTTTTCAATATAGTTAGGATCGTATTTTTTTTTCATAAGGAGTTCATTGACAATATTTATATGAAAGTAATTTATGTATATTTATTTTCTATTATATAAAGATGAATAATTTATTAAAAATTGTGATATTAACTTAACTGGACGTCCAGTAGCATAATTTCTTTTACTATAATGCCATGCAGTACCTGCTATATCTAAATGTATCCATGAAATTTTTTTACTTATAAATTTTGATAAAAAACATGCAGCATTAATAGCACCAGCTCCTCCAATACCTGTATTTGTCATATCAGCAATATTAGATTTTAAGTTTTTATGATATATTTTAGAAATAGGTAAATTCCACGCTAAATCTCCAGTTTCTATGGATGCTTTAATTATTTGTTTAATTAATAATTTATTATTTGACATAAATCCACTCATGTGATGTCCTAATGCAACTACACAAGCGCCTGTTAAGGTTGCAATATCTATAATTATTTCCGGGTTAAATTTTTTAACATAATGTAATATATCACATAAGATTAATCTACCTTCAGCATCAGTATTTAATATTTCTACTGTTTTACCAGACATAGTTTTTATTATATCTCCTGGTCTATAAGATCTTTCACTTATCATGTTCTCACATACTGCTGATATACCAATTACGTTTAGTGGAATACCCATTTCGGATATAACATGCATTATCCCGTATACAGAAGCAGCACCACACATATCATATTTCATTTCATCCATTTTAGATGATGATTTAATTGATATACCTCCGCAATCAAATGTTACTCCTTTTCCGATTATTACTATTGGTTTAATTTTTAAATTGCTATTTCCATTATATTTAATAATTGATATCATGGGTTCATTTATAGAACCATTACTTACTGATAAATATGCATTCATATTTAGTCTTTTTATTTCATTTTTTTTTAATATTTCTATATCAATTTTATTTTTATGTTTATTTGCGAAATTATATGTTTTTTTTATTAAATAATTAGAATTACATATATTTGGAGGCATATTTGATAAGTTTTTCACATATTCAACAGCATTTGATATTATTAATGCATCTTTTATTGCATTATTACATATTATTTTATTTTCATTTGATTTTATAGGAAATATTATTTCTTTGGACGTGGAAAATAACGAGGAATTTATATTATTTTTGAATTTTTTAAATTCATACATATACTCTCTAAAATATTCTATTCCTGAACGTATTTTCCAATATTCATCTTTATTTGTAATATTTATATTAGATATAGAAAAAAATATTTTTTTATAAGAAACATAATTTAATGTATTAACAATAGATTTTATTATTTTTTTATATATATATTCATCATATTTTTTTTCTTTACCACAATACACTAATAATACTTTTGTAAATGGAAGGTTAGGCAAATAATTTAAAAATAAAGATTGGCCTATTTTACAATTTTGAAAAATATTCTCTTTAAATAAGGAACTTATATAGTTTTTTGTAAGGACATCAATTATTTTAGTAAATTTTGATAATTTATATTTTTCAAATATTCCTGTTATAATGTAAATATTTTTCTCTTTTTTAATATCAATATTTTTTATATTAAATTGCATAAATTGACCTTTATAAATTTAATTTGTATTGTTTATTGTGATTTATTATAATATATAAAAGTTGTTTATAAAATTAAGATGTTTATTTTAATGTCTTATATTGTATGAGAATATCTTAAAAGTCAATTACTAATAATATAATTTTATTTATGAAAATATATTTTAATTAAAACCATAATTTTAGTTTTTTTATTAATGAATAAAAAAATATATACACATACTCCTATTATACAACAATATTTATTTATTAAAAAAAAGTATTTTGATATTTTATTATTTTATCAAATGGGTGATTTTTATGAATTATTTTATGATGATGCAAAAAAAATTTCTGTTTTGTTGGGTATTACTTTAACAAATAAGGGTGTATCAGGTGGTAAAATAATTCCTATGGCTGGAATTCCATGTAGAACAGTAAATAATTATTTATATAAGTTGATTTCTTTAGGAGAATCAATAGCATTATGTAATCAAACAGATAATATTTGTAAATGTAGTGGTTTAATAGAAAGAAAAGTTATAAAAGTTTATACACCAGGTACCATTATTGAAGAAAACCTTATAGAAGATAAAGAAAATAATATTTTAGCAGCTATATGGCAAAATGAAGGGTTTTATTTTGGTTATTCAACTATAGATATTGGTTCTGGTGATTTTTTTGTTTATGAATTATTCAATCTTAAATCTACTGTTGATATAATAGAAAAAACAAACCCTGTAGAATTAATATACCCTGATAATTTTAAATCGATGGATTTAATTAAAAAAATAAACTGCACAAAGTGTGTGCGTTATTGGGAGTTTGATTTAGATACAGCAATAAAACAATTAAGTTTACAATTTTCTACAAATGATTTATCAGGTTTTGGTTTAAATATTACAAATTTTTCTTTAAGATCTGCTGGTTGTTTATTACAATATATTAAAAATACTCAATGTACTATTTTGCATCATATTAAAAATATAAAAATTAAATATGAGAACGAAAATATTATGATTGATGCTTCTACACGTAAATCTTTGGAAATTACCCAGAGTTTATCTAATATAAAAACTAACACATTATCTTATATATTGGATAGAACTGTAACGCCTATGGGAAGTAGAATGATAAAAAGATGGTTGCATTCTCCTATTAAAGATATAAATTTAATTAAAAATAGGCAAAAGAGTATATTATCATTAATGGATGTATATCCAAAATTACAATCAATATTATCTAAGATTGGTGATTTTGAAAGAATTTTAGCTAGAATTTTTTTAAAAACAGCTATTCCTAAAGATTTTGTTCATATTAGAAATATATTTAATACTATACCTAAAATTAAATATATCTTGATTAAAAGAGAAAATTTATATTTAAAAAAAATATATTGTAAAATAAATAATTTTGATAAACTTTACTTAATTTTGAAAAAAGCTATATATGATAACCCCTCTTCCTCTATTAAGGATGGTGGAGTTATTGCAACTGGTTATAATAAAAAATTAGATAAATTAAGAAAATTAAATTATTGGATGAATAAATATATAAAGAATTTAGAAAAATCTGAACGTAAAAAATTAAATTTAAATTCTTTAAAAATAAGTTTTAATTTAATAACTGGGTATTATATACAAATCAGTAAAATACATAAACATTTAGTGCCTATCCATTATATACTTAAACAATCTTTAAAAAATGTAGAACGATATATTACACCAGAATTAAAAAAATATGAAAATAAAGTTTTTTTTTCAAAAATTAAAACTTTATCTTTAGAAAAAAAGATATATAACGAGTTGTTTGATATATTTTTACCATACATAAACTCCTTAAAAAAATCTTCAAAATATCTTGCTGAATTAGATGTATTATTAAATATGTCTGAAAGAGCAACAACTTTAAATTATTGTTGCCCTATTTTAAGTTATAATCAAAAAATAGTAATTAAAAATGGTAGACATCCTATTATTGAATATAATATGAATAAACCATTTATCACAAATTCTTCAAAATTTAATAAAAAAAATCGTATGTTAATAATAACAGGACCTAATATGGGAGGTAAAAGTACTTATATGAGACAAATAGCATTAATAGTACTTATGGCATGGAGCAGTAGTTTTGTTCCAGCTAATTATGCTAAAATAGGTTGGTTTGATCAAATATTTACTAGAATTGGTTCCATTGATGATATTTCATCAAATCGTTCCACTTTTATGGTTGAGATGTCAGAAATGTCTAATATTTTAAATAATGCTACGTCTAAAAGTCTAATATTGATAGATGAAATAGGTAGAGGAACATCACCTCAAGAAGGATTGGCTATAGCATGGGCATGTGCTAATTATTTAATAAATAAAATTAAAGCTATTACTTTATTTGCAACACATTATTTTGAATTAACCAAATTAAAAAAAAATAATAAAAATGTATGCAATATTAGTTTTAATGCTATTATAAAAGATAAAAATATAGTTTATTTATATGAACTAAGAAATAAACCATCCAATAAGAGTTTAAGTTTTTATGTAGCTAAATTAGCAGGAATTCCAAATAAAGTTATAAATAATGCAATTGATATATTTAAAAAAAATAAATAAATTCAATTTTTGAAATGATTTTTTATAAAATAATAATTTTTTATTAGTAAATTATTATGATAATAATAAACAAAATATTTTTTTTATTTTAATAAAAATATTAAAATTATTAAATTTTAGATATATAAAATTATTTAGTTATATTTGTATTTAATTTATGAATATTTTTATTTTTAATTGTGTATAAATAATATTTATCAATATAATGTTAAAAGAAATTATAGTGTTTTTGCAGTTTCATAAAAATTGGTTGCCACCAATTGTATTTTTTTTATCTTTTTTTGAATCCATAGCTTGTTTTTCTTTATTTTTTCCTGCAACTATTTTATTACTTACTTGTAGTACATTTATTAAATTTTTTAATTTTTCATTTGCAATATTTTTTTTTATTATTGCATCAGGAGCTTTTTTAGGAGATTGGTTATCTTGGATTATTGGTAGTCATTATAAGAAACGTATTATAAATTTTTGGCCATTAAATAAATATCCAAGATTTTTAATTAATGGTAAAATATTTTTTAATAGATGGGGTATGTTTGGAATTTTTATAGGACGTTTCTTGGGTCCACTAAGAGCAACAATTCCATTAATAGCTGGCATGTGTCAAATGTCATTATGGAAATTTCAAATAGCTAATTTTTTTTCATCAATAATTTGGTCAATAATTATTTTAATGCCGGGATTATTTGGCATGTATTGGTTTAATGTATGGATTTAATATTTTTAATAAAACCTGTTTAACATATATATGTTTTCTTAAATGTTTTTATATTTTATCAACAGTTTTAATTCCTAAGATATTTAAAGATTGTTTTATGATTCTAGAGACTAAAATAGATATTTTTAATCTATTTTGACCTATTTCATTTTTTATCATTTGAATTATTGGATATCTTTGATAATATTTGGAAAATAAATTAGTTATATTGTAAAGATATTCACAAAGTATATGATATTTACCTTGTTTAGCAGATCTTACCAAAATTTCTTCGAATTGAAGTGTTTTAAATATTATTTTTGCCTCTAAACCATTAGTTATTATTAAATTATTTTTTTTATTAAATTTATATTTTTTTGATTTATTTATTATTGATTTTATTCTTGCATAATTATATTGTATATACAGAGCAGTGTTTCCTTCAAAAGATAACATTTTATCTAAATTAAAAACATAATTAATTTTTCTATCTTTAGATAAATCATAATATTTTATTGCACCAACAGCAATAATATTAGCAACATGATCAATTCTTTTTAATGATTTTTTATTATTTTTTTTTATAATTAATTTTTTAGTTTTTTTTATTACTTTATGTATTAAATATAATAATTTTATATTATCACCATTTCTTGTTTTAAATGGATGATTGTTTTTATTTAAAATCATACCAAAAAAATGGTATTCTATTTTTATATTTTTAGGAATATAGCCAGCTCTTAAAGAAATTTCATAAACTTGATCAAAATGTTGTTTTTGTCTTGAATCTACATAATATATAATATGTTTTGCTTTTAATTCATTACAACGATATTTTAAACATGCAATATCAATTGTTGTATATAAATACCTACCATCTTTTTTTTTAATTACAATACCTAAATCATTATTATTTTTATCTTTAAATTTTTGTGAAAGAACAATTGTTGATCCATTATTTTTAATCGCTATGTTTTTTTTTATAAGATCATTTACAACTAAAGAAAGTTTATCATTATAAAAACTTTCTCCTAAAATATTCTTTTTTTTAAGGGTTATATTAAGTAAATGATATATATTTTGATTATAATTTATAGTAATTTTAGTTATTTTTTTCCATATTGAATAATATTTAATATTTTTTTTTTGTAGTTTAACTACACATATTTTCGTTTTTTTTTCAAAGTCTTTGTTTTTTTTGTATTCTTTCTTAGCTAAACAATAATATTTTTCTAATTTTTTTAATGTAATTTTGTTATTAAATGGTATATTATTTGTTTCTAAATAAGCAATTAGCATACCGAATTGAGTACCCCAATCTCCTATATGATTTACTTTTATAACTTTATATCCTAAAAATTTTAAAATTCTTACAGTTGTATCTCCTAATATAGTAGAACGTAAATGTCCCACATGCATTTCTTTAGCAATATTTGGAGATGAATAATCGATTATAACGGTGTCTGTTTGTTTTTTGATATCAAAATTGATGCTATTAAACATTAATTCTGCTTGATTAGCTAACCATAATCTGTGTATAAATAAATTTATAAACCCAGGTTGAACTATTTTTATCTTGTATAAGATATTTTTTATATTTAAATTATTAACTATATTTTTTGCTATAAATCTTGGTGTCTTATTTAATTTATTTGCTATCCTGATAATACCACTTATTTGATATTCTCCAAATATTTCTTTATTAGAGTGTCTTAATGAAATATGATTGATATCATCAATACCAGATATAATTGCAGCTTTAATAACTTTTTTATACAAATAATTTTTTAAATTCATATGAATATATAATATATTACTTAGTATTTATTAAATAATAATTCAATGTATTTAGTAAAGTTTAATAAAATTTATTAATAATTTTAAAAATAATTATTTTATAATATATTCGTATTATGTTAAATATATTTATTTTTTTATTTAAATGAAATTTAAAAATATATTAATTCATAATATCTAAGTTTATTTAAACTATACTAAACATTAATTTATATATCAAGATATTAAAAATAAATATAATAGTTTATTTATTCTTAAAATTTAATTATTGATAAATTAAAAATGAGATTAATTACATTTATTAAAATAATTTAAAAAATTTATTATTAACAATTTTTAGATAAAAAAAACACAAAATAAATTATTTTCATAATATTTAAAATTTGAAATACTAAAATAAACATGTTATATTACTATGAAATTTTTGTAGTAAAAATAATATTTAATTTATTAAAAATAAAAAAATGTAATTTTACATTAAATGTCATTTCATTTAATGAATATTAATAATTTATTAAAATATAAAAGTTTAATTTTTAATTTTATCAGAGAGGATTATATGAATACAATTGATGAAATTAAGGATCAAATAGCAAATAATCCTATTATATTATATATGAAGGGTACCCCTAAATTTCCTAATTGTGGATTTTCAGCTCAGGCCGTAGAAATATTATCTATTTGCAATCAACATTATGCTTACATAGATATTTTAAAATTTCCATTAATCAGAAAAGAATTACCTAAATATGCTAATTGGCCTACTTTTCCTCAATTATGGGTAAATGGAAAACTAATAGGAGGGTGTGACATAATCGTAGAAATGTTTAAGAGTGGTAAATTACAAATTTTATTAAAAAATATAAACGAAAAAAATAATATTGATAATAAATAGTTAATTGTTAAAAATTTAAAATATTTTTTCTTCTTTTTACTATATTTGAAGGCCATCCTCCTAATTCTTTCCATTTGTTTATGATAATACAAAATAGATTTGCAGTTTGCATTGTATCATAAATTGCAGAATGAGCTTTTTTATTATCAAAAATTAAACCTAAAGCCTCGCAGGCTTTTGCTAATACAGTTTCACCCACTGCTAATCCACTTAAAGTTGCTGTATCAAATGTAGTAAATGGGTGAAATGGATTGTTTTTAATAAATGATCTTGCAGCTGCAGCCATAATAAAACTGTGATCAAATGTTACATTATGTCCTACAATTATTGCTTTACTACATTTATTTAAATCTATTTTTTTATTAATCATTTTAAATATTGTTTCTATTGCATTTATTTCCTGTATAGCTTTTCTTGAAGGATTCATAGGATCTATTTTATTAAAAGCAAGTGCGGATGGTTTAAGAATAGATCCTTTAAATGGCTTAATATTAAAATGTAAAATTTTGTCTTTTTTTAACCATCCCTTTGTATTCATTTTTAATGTAATTAACCCTATTTCTAATATTGCATCAGTAAATGGATTAAAACCCGCTGTTTCTACATCAATCACTACAGGATAAAAACTACGGAAACGATCTTTTATAAAATTTTTGTTAATATAATACATATTATATCCAAGATAACATAAATAATGTTATTATTTTTTTTTAGAACGGATTAAATTAATTAAATCTTTTTTCAATTTTATTAATATACTATTAAACAATATTAAATTAACTAATTCTTATTTAATTATATTTGATATATAATTTTTTATAAATTTTTCAGTAGTATCCACAACAATTTGTACATTATTATCTATTTCTATATTAACAATATCATTTATTTTTTTATGTAAAAAAATAGTACGTTTTAATGTATCTGGTATTAAAAATACACAAAAACTATTAGATCTTAATTCAGAAATAGTTAAACTCACACCGTCAATAGAAATAAAATTTTTTATAAATATGTATTTCATAAAGTAAATATCATTAAGTTTTAAATATAATTTAAAGTTATTTAAATTATTTTTTATATTAATGATTTTTGCTGTACATATAACATGTCCTGAAATTAAATGACCACTTATTCCATCTTGTAATGTTAAAGGTTTTTCAATATTAATATAATCACCCATTTTCAAGTTTTTGAAATTAGTTTTGTTAAACGTTTCATTAATTACATCAAAACTTATATAATTTTTATTTATTTTAACTACACTTAGGCAACAGCCATTACTAGAAATAGATGATCCTAATGATAAATTTTTAATAATGTTATTAGGAAAAATGAATGTGTACGTTCTACATTTTTTTTTTATTATAATTGATGAAAGTTTAGCAGTACCTTGTACTATACCATTAAACATTTTTACCTCAATAGTATTTAATTAATCTTAATATTTTGAAAAAAATATTTTTTTTTTACTAAAAGAATAAATTTAATTTTATTACCATAGGTTATGGTATAATTAATATTATCTAACATAAATAAAGTTATATTATGTTTGTATTACATAAATATGTTTTTGAAACAAGAAAATTATTAATTATCGCTATACCTGTTATATTAACACAAATTACACAAACAGCTATGAGTTTTGTAGATACAATTATGACAGGTGCCGCAAGTAATATTGATATGGCTGTTATTGCTGTAGGAAGTTCAATTTGGTTTCCAACAATTTTATTTGGCCATGGATTACTATTATCTTTAACTCCTGTTATTGCTCAATTGCATGGAGCTAATAAAAATAATAACATGTTTAATAAATATATAAATCAAGCATATTGGTTAGCTATTTTTACTTCATGTTTAATAATGTTGATTTTATGGAATAGTTATTATTTAATAAAAATAATGCATAATATAAATTTTTCATTAAAAATAAAAGTAATTAAATATTTAAGAACTTTATTATGGGGTGTTCCAGGATATTTATTTTATCAAGTAATGAGAAATCAATATGAAGGGCAATCTTGTATAAAACCAGGAATGATAATTAGTTTTATTGGATTAATTTTTAATATAATTATAAATTATACTTTTATATATGGTAATTTTGGCATGCCAGCAATGGGATGTATAGGTTGTGGTATTGCAACATCCTCTGTTTATTGGATCATGTTTATGATAATATTAATATGGTTTTATTATAATCGTGGAACTGCAAATATAAAAAAAATTTTTACAAAATTGCCGAATATTAAAATTTTATTAAATTTAATCAAATTAGGTTTGCCAATCGCACTTTCTTTAATGTTTGAAGTTAGTTTATTTGCTATTGTAGCTATTTTATTGTCCCCTTTGGGAATTGTAGAAGTATCAGGGCATCAAATTGCTTTAAATTTTAGTTCTTTATTATTTGTTTTGCCTTTTTCTATTGGTATTGCTTCAACAATAAGAATAGGATATAATATAGGTAAGAAGAAAATTAATGAAGCTTTTATTACCACTTATTGTGCACATATAATTGGAATTATTTTAGCTTTATTTACAGCAAGTTTTAGTGTTTTTTTTAGAAATAAAATTGTTTTTTTATATAGTAATAATTTAAAAGTTATTGAATTAGCAACTAAATTAATATTGTTTTCTGCAATATATCAATTTCCTGATGCTATACAAGCAATTGGAAGTGGTGTTTTAAGAGGTTATAAAGATACAAAAACAATTTTATTTGTAACATTTTTTGCTTATTGGATTATTGGATTACCTATAGGTTATATTTTTGCTTTAACTAATGTAATTTTTCCTGCTATGGGACCAGTTGGTTTTTGGTATGGTTTTATTATTGGATTGAGTATTGCTGCTATTATGATATTTTTACGTATAATAAAATTACAAAAATTACCAAATGAAATAATCAAATTAAGCATAAAAAATTAAATTATAGATTCAAATAAAATAAAATTTATGTCTTTAAAATAATTTTATATATGATGAAATAAATAATTAAATTATTGCATCTGTAGCTCAAATGGTTAGAGTACTACTATGACATGGTAGTGGTTAGTGGTTCAAGTCCACTCAGATGCATATTTAATATCATTTAAAAATAATTAAATAAATTTATCATTAAAAACAATGTATAGGTTTAGGTATTCCAGCTATTTTGCTTGCTTGTATCATTATTCCTTTAGGAAATAATATAAATAAGTAAACACTATTTTCAAGTGTTGTATTTAATTTAAATGATACTGATTTTATAATAATACGAGTTTTTGGTAATATTTTATAAACAGAATAAAAATTCCTTATAAAATATATAATTTTCCAATGATCTTCATTTAATAAAATATTTTCTTTTTTTGCTATTTTATATGCTATTTTTTTATTCCAATCGTAAAAATTTTTTAAATATCCAGAATAATCAAATTTCATAAATTTTTTATTTAATAAATATAAAAAATAAAAGTATACATATTATATACTAGATCATATTTTTTTAAAAATGACTATAGCGAATAATTAAAATTAAATAAAAAAACCAATAAATTTAAGAAAAACAACATTTAATAAATATTAATAATAATATAAATTATTTACATTTTCATAAAATAATATTTTATTAATGTTAATATAAATAAATTTAATTTTTAAAATTTAATAGGTAAATAATTATGAATAAATCTGTTGTATTTAGTGCTGTACAACCTTCAGGAATATTAACAATAGGAAATTACATCGGTGCAATACAACAATGGATAAAAATGCAAGATAAATATGATTGTATATATTCTATAGTTGATTTACATACTATCACAGTAAAACAAGACCCTTTAACATTACGAAAGAATATATTAAATACTATTGCTATATATTTAGCATGCGGTATAGATCCTAAAAAAAGTATAATATTTATACAATCTCATGTACCGGCTCATGTACAACTTAGTTGGATACTTAATTGTTATGTTTATTTTAATGAATTAAAAAGAATGACTCAATTTAAAAAAAAAAAAAAAAATAGATTTAATAATGGATTATTTACATATCCAGTATTAATGGCATCTGATATATTATTATATAAAACTGATATAGTTCCTGTTGGAAAAGATCAAAAACAACACTTGGAATTGAGTCGTATTTTAGCTAAAAGATTTAATAATATATATGGTGATTTATTTAAAATACCTAAATCATATATTATTAAAAATAAATCAAATATATTATCTTTATCAAATATTGAAAAAAAAATGTCTAAATCTGATATTAGCAAAAATAGTTTTATTTCTTTGTTAGACACAAAAGATATTATAAAAAAAAAAATAAGAAAAGCTATTACTGATTCAGATACCCCTCCTACCATTCATTATGACCCAAAATATAAAAAAGGTATTTCTAATTTACTTATTATTTTATCCAGCATGTCAGAAAAAAATATTTTTCATTTAGAAAAAAAATTTAGTGGTAAAACATATAATTCGTTGAAAAATGAAGTCATAGATATTTTAACAAAGAAATTATTTATTTTACAAGAAAAATATTTTTATTATATAAATAACTATAAATATTTAATTGATATTATTCATGATGGAGCAGAAAGAGCTAAATTACGTGCTAATAACACATTAAGAGAAATATATAATAAAATTGGTTTTTTTTAAATATAAATTAATAATTTTTATACAATTTAATAAAATAAGATAAAATAGATAAAATAAATACAATAAAATAAAGGATATTTGACATAATTAATGATGAATATAAACTATTTTTTTCTATAATATAATTACTTATAATAAATGTTAACATAGTACCTATTGTTCCAAAAGTTAAAATTATATTTGTATTATTAAAATTATTAATTTTATTATTTAATGACGCAATAGTAATTATAATCATGTAAATACCACTAGAAAAAAAACCTAAACCTATAATATTTAAATGAAGATATACTAAAATAGTACTTTTTATAAAACAAAACATGAAAATTGTAGATATTCCAGTCATAAATATAAAAATTTTTTGTAAAGTTATATATTTTGATAATAAACTGAATACCCACATTCCACACATATAATAAAACCAAAAATTACTTATTAGTTTTCCTGAATACAATATATTCAAATTTAAATATTTATTCATATATTGAGGAATCCAACTTATAAAAGTTAATTGTGCAAAAATATAAAGCATAGCTGATATGGATAACAATAAAGTATCTGTTTTAAATATTTTATTAATTTTTAATTTACTAAAATGATTAATTTTTATAATTGGAAATGTTACATTAATACTTAATATTGTTATTAATAAATATATGATATTTATTATAAAATATATCCAATACCAACAAATATTTTGTTTTAATATATTTAAAGAAACTATAGGAAATAATATACCAGATAAACTAAAAAATGAATCAGTTATCATTAAATGATAACCTCTTTTTTTAAATTCATATAAATTTACTATTAAAAAAGTACAATTAGATATTGTTGTACCACTAATTATTCCTAATACAAACATGCAAAAAGAAAATAGTTTTATGTTATGATTATTCATCATAAATATTGTAATTAATAATACTAAAAAAAAATTAACTACAAATTGTTTTTTAAATGAAATAATTTTTATTAACCAAAAATTTAAAAAAATAGATATTAATACACCTAAATTTAAAAAAGTAAAACTATTACTTATTCTTAATATAGGCAACTCAAAATATTTAGAAATGCTTTCTATTAATATACCACTTACAACTATCAAAGCACCAACAAATGCATAGGATAAATAACAAATCCAAGTTATAATAATACGATTAAAATTAGTCATAACTTCAATATAATTTTATAAATTAAACAAATATTTAAATTAAATATAAAAAAATTAAATATTAATGAAATATTAAATTGTTTTTAAACTTATAAGATAACTTTAAATATATAATTTCAAGTAAGGTCATAAATAATATTCCATATAGTTAAATAATAAATTAAATTTTATTAATAAAAGGTATTATAATGCAAAAAAAAATATTAAATTAAAATAAAAAAATATTTTACTAAAAAAATAATTAAATTCACATGGTATAGGATATAAAAAACAATTAATAATCGTCAATTACAAATGATAGCTATTGGAAGATCAATTAGTTCTATATTATTTTTAAGAACTGGAAGCTAATTATAACAAACTGGACCATCATTAATATTTATTTATTTAATTTATATTATTTTTCATTTTTATTTTACGGGCTTTAGGATAATTAATATTATATAGACAATTTAGTTGTAATTTTGTGTCTTATTCAAGAAAATTTTTGGGCAAAAAAACATATTATATAACAGGATGTATGTATTTTATCAACTGAGCTATGACAGGTATTGTAGATATTACTGTAATTTCTATATATATGTAATATTGAACTTATTTACTCATATATCTTAATAGATATTTTTATTAATAATATTATTTGTTATAAGTATAATAAATATGCTAAAAATAAAATTGTTTATTGAATTAAAATTCTTATTTTAATATAATTAAAATATTAGCAATAATAATTTTTATATTATGTAGAATATTTTTTATAATTATTAACAAACCATTAAAATTGTTTATTCCCTAAATATTATTTGTTATTAGATTAGGGTTGGTATTTTGCCTTTAGGACCTATTAAATCTATTGCTGTAACTCAAAATATTATTTTTGCATTTTCATTAGTAAAATTAATAGGTACAACAACAGGTGAATATAAAAATTTTAATATAATTTTACTTAAAGTAATAAATAGTATAATATTTCATATAAGTATATTTCTATATTAGTTCTATAAAAATATTATTATTATTAATGCCTCTGAGTGGTAATATCATTCTAATCAAAGTCCTTTTGTTACAGTTTTATTAAGTTTAAAAATTCTATATGTAGATAGTACAATGAATATTGTAGTATTAACAGCCGCCTTATCTAGTTTAAATTCTGGTTTATATTTAACTAGTATAATTTTACGTTTAATATCTATAGGTTAGTCTGTACCAGAATATATGAATATTATAAAAAATAATGGTGTTTCTTATGAGGTGAAATATTAACTATTACTAATATATATTTTATAGGTGTAATATTTAATTATTATATACAATCAATAATTTTTAATATAGTTTTAAATATTACATCACTGGGTATTTTACCATATTGGATATTTATTATATTATATCAAATAAATTTAAGATTTAAGATAAATAAAGGAAAAGAAAATAAAATTTATTTTAGATTATCATTACCATAAATTTCATGGATAATATTATTTTTTTTAATATTTATTTTTATTATTATGGTATTTGATTACCCAAAATGGTACTTATACTATTGTATATATACCATTTATTTGTATCTTATTAATTATAAGATGTTTTTTTGTGAAATAATATTAAGAAAAGATAGAGAGTTATATAATGAAAAAAATAGGAATATTTTTTGGCACAAATACTGGTAATACAAAAAAAGTAGCAAAACAAATTCAAAAACAATTTAAGAAAAATGAATTTAAAGTTAAATTATACAATATATCTAAAAGTAAAAAAAAAGATATTGAATCATTAAATATTTTAATATTTGGTATATCTACATGGTATTATGGTGAAATTCAATTTGATTGGGATAATTTTTTACCAAATTTAAAAGAAATTGACTTTTTTAATAAAAAAGTCGCTATTTTTGGTTGTGGAGATCAGGAAGATTATACAGAATATTTTTGTGATGCTATGAAAGTATTATATAATATCGTCAAAAAAAATAATGGTCGTATTGTTGGTAATTGGCCTATAAAAAATTATAATTTTAAAAAATCTAGATCTTTAATAAATTCAAAAGAATTTTTAGGTTTAGTAATAGATGAAGATCGTCAATCACATTTAACTAAAAAACGTGTATATAATTGGAGTAAAAAATTATTAAAATATTTTAATGAATAAAATAATAATTTTAATATAAGTTTTAATTTATAATTTAAATATAATTATTTTAAATTTATATATTAAAATTGAAAACAATGAGTCTAATATATATTCTTTATGAACAAAAATTTAAAAAAAACTAATTTTACTTTTCAAAAAATAATTCGTTTATTACAAAAATATTGGTCTGGGTATGGATGTCATATTTATCAAGCCATTGATATAGAAGTAGGAGCAGGAACTTCTCATCCTCTTACTTGTTTAAAAGCTTTAGGTTCTGACCCTTTTTCTGCTATTTATGTACAACCATCAAGACGTCCTAATGATGGTAGATACGGCATGAAAAATAATAGACTACAACATTATTATCAATTACAAGTTATAATTAAACCATCACCTAAAAATTTTCAAGATTTATACATTAATTCATTGAAATTTTTAAAAATAGATTTAAATAAAAATGATCTACGTTTTATAGAAGATAATTGGGAAAATCCTACATTAGGTGCATGTGGAGTAGGTTGGGAGGTGTGGTTAAATGGTATGGAAATATCACAGTTCACTTATTTCCAACAGGTCGGTTGTATTAATTGTAAACCTATTACGGGTGAAATAACATACGGTTTGGAACGTATTGCTATGCATATTCAGAAAATTGAAAATATTTACAATATAATTTGGGATAGCAATAAATTTAATAAAATGACGTATGGTGAAATTTTTAAACGAAATGAATTTGAACATTCTATATATAATTTTGAGTATTCAAATATTAATTTTTTAATAAATATTTTTAATCAATATAAAAAAGAAATTGATCGTTTATTGAAAAAAAAACAGTTATTAATTCACCCAATATATGAAAATATATTAAAAATAATACATATATTTAATTTGCTAGATGCACGAAATGTAATTTCAGTCATAGAAAGACAAAATCATATTTTATGTATAAGAAATTTAATGAAAATATTAACAAATAGATTTTATTTAGAAATAAATAAATAAAAACTTTGATTGGAATTTTTATTATATGAAAAAAGGGATATTTGTAATAGAAATAGGTACGGAAGAATTACCTTATAAACAATTAAAAGTAATTTCCAATGAACTTCATATTAATTTTATAAAAGAACTAGATAAGTTTAATTTTATTTATAAAAAAATAAAAAATTATTATTCATCTCGTAGAATATCTTTAAAAATATATAATTTAAAATTAAAAAAACATATAAATGAAACATATTTATTAAATAATTTTAAAATATTTAATAAATATATAGTTAAAATAAATAAAAATAATTATTTCAATAATATAAAAAAAGATAATTATAAATTAATAAAATATAAAAAATATATAAAAGAAATATTAGCAATCTTAGTAAACAAGATATTGCATAAAATACAAAAAAAAACATATATGAGATGGGGAAATACAAATAATAGATTTATTCGTCCAGTACATTCTTTATTAGTAATGTTAGACAAAAAAATTATAAATATTGATATTTTTAATATAAAATCTTCTAGATCAACATTTGGACATAGGTTTATAGGTAAAAAAAATATAATTCTTAAACATGCTGATGAATATCCTGAAATTTTATTTAATAAAGGAAAGATAATAGTAGAACATAAAAAAAGAAAAGAAAAAATAAAAAATATGATAGAAAATAAAACAAATAAAATTAACGGTAAAATTAAATCAGAAAATAAATTAATAAATGAAATTGCTGCATTAACAGAGTGGCCAATAGTATTAATTGGATCATTTAAAAAAAAATATCTTTATATACCTAAAGAAATATTAATTTATATTATGAAAAATTTGTATAAATTTATCCCTGTATATAATAATAATAATATATTAGCACCTTTTTTTATTTTTATAATAAATATAGAAATAAAAAATTATACAAAATTAATAAAAGAACATGAAATTGTTTTGTGTAATCGTTTTAAAGATGTTGAGTTCTTAATTAACCAAGATTACAAAAATTCATTAGAATATCATTATTTATCTTTAAATAATATTTTATTTCATAATAAATTAGGTACTATGTTAGAAAAAACCCAAAGAATAAAAAATATATCTCTTAAAGTAGCTAAAATGATAAATGTTGACACAATAAATATTAAACGTGCGGCAATTTTATCCAAATGTGATTTATTAACAAGAATGGTGTTTGAATTCCCTGATATGCAGGGTGTTATAGGTATGTATCATGCATTAAAAGATGGTGAAAGCAAAAGTATTGCTCTTTCTTTAAAAGAACAATATTATCCTACTTTATTTGTAAAAAAAGTACCATCTAGTCGTATATCATTATTATTAGCTATGGCAGATAAAATAGATAACTTAGTAGGAATGATTGGTATAAATATATATCCCAAAAGAGGTAATGATCCATTTGGACTAAGAAGATCAGCTATAAGTATAATAAAAATAATTATACATAATAAATTATTAATTGATGTAAAAGAAATAATAAGAGAAAATAAATTATTATTAAATCATTATTTATTTAACGTAAATGTGACTAATGATGTATTTAATTTTCTATTAAAAAGAATGATTAATTTATACAATAAAGAAGGACATAATAAAAATTATATACATGCTATTTTTTGTAAAAATGATAAATTTTTTATTGATATTGATAAAAAAATTTCTGCAATATCATATTTTTATAAATCAAAGACTTTGAATAAACTAATTTTAACAAGCAAAAGAATATTTAAATTTTTATTAAAATTTAATGAAAAAATAAATAAAAAAATTGATACAGAAAATTTACAAAATAAATATGAAATATTACTTGTAAATAACTTATATATATCAAAAAAAAAAATTAAGAAATTATTACAAAAAAAAGATTATAAAAATATAATAATAGAATTATATTTTTTAAATTATATAGTTGAAAATTATTTAAAAAACACCATGATAAATGACCCAATAAAAATAATAAGAATTAATAGATTAACAATTCTTAAAAAAATATTGAAATTATTTTCTTGTATATGTGATTTGTCTTTACTTAATATTAATTAAATTTTGTATTATTAAATTAATAAATTATAATTTCAAATATCTAATTCAATCCAAATAGGAGCATGATCTGAAGGTTTATTCATATTTCTTATATGATAATCAATACCAGTATTATAATAATATTTAATTAGTGGTTTACTAATTAGTATATAATCAACCCTTAATCCCTTATTTTTTAAAAACCCATAAGATCTATAATCAAACCAAGAAAAATTAAAGTGATTATTTATATTTTTAAATCTCCATATATCTATAAACCCTAAATCAAATATTTTTTGCATCCATAATCTTTCTTCAGGTAAAAAAGAACATTTACCATTTTTTAGCCATAATAAACGATTTTTTTCACCTATTCCTATATCATTATTAGTCATACTTATATTCATATCTCCCATGATAATAATAAACTCTTTGGGATTAATTTTTTTTTTTAAAAAAATATTTAAATTTGAAAAAAAAGCTAATTTATTATTAAATTTAATATAATTATTACGATTTTCGCCTTGAGGTGCATATATATTTACTAAAGTAATATTTCCTATATATGTTGAAATTTTTATTGTAATAATTCTACATTCATTATTTTTTTTACAATTTGGAAAATCATTTAAAATATAAAAAGGATATATTTTACTTAAAAATGCTACTCCACAGTATCCTTTTTTACCATAATAATAAGCTTTATATCCTAATTTATATATGTAATCTACAGGAAATAAATTATTATCTACTCTAGTCTCTTGTAAAGCTATAATTTCTGGGTTATGTCTTTGTATAATTTCTTTAATTTGATGCAATCTAATTCTAATACTGTTAATATTAAAAGATAAAAATTTCATTTTTACAAGTTTTATTATTTTATTTATATAGTTTTTAAAATATAAATATCATAATATATTATATAAAATAATAAATAAAAATATTATAAGTTTTAAATGATTAAGAATACTTTTTTATTTTACGATTATGAAACTTTTGGGATAAACTCTAGTTTAGATAAACCAGCACAATTTGCAGCTGTTCGTACAGATTTTGATTTTAATATCATTGAAAAACCTAAAATTTATTATTGTAAATTACCTGATGATTATTTACCAAATCCAGATTCCATCTTAACCCATAAAATATCCCCTCAAAAAGCTAATTTATTAGGAGTGTCTGAATCAGAATTTGCAAAATTGATATATAAATTATTTTTAAAAAAAACAAATTGTATAATAGGATATAATAACATAAAATTTGATGATCTTTTTACTCGTAATATTTTTTATCGTAATTTTTTTCATCCATATATGTGGAGTTGGTATAATGGTAACAATAACTGGGATGTAATAAATATTATTCGTAGTTGTTATTTATTATGTCCAAAAGATATAAAATGGCCCTACAAAAAAAATGGAATACCTAGTTTCCGTTTAGAAGATTTTGTAAAAATAAACAAATATAAAAATATAAATTCACATGATGCAATATCTGATGTATATGCTACTATATTAATAGTAAAATTAATTAAACAAAAGAAACCTAAGTTATTTAATTTTTTATTTAATAATAGAAAAAAAAATCAATTATTATCTTTAATAAAAAATAATAAAAATGTTCCATTTATATATATATCAAATGTTTTTGATACAAAAAATAATATTGTAAATATAGTTTTACCTAGTAAAATTTACAAAAAAAATGTACTTGTTACACTTAATCTAATGGAGAATATTTCATTATTTTTATATAAGAATATAAATAATAAAAAAAATTATTTATTTAATAAAAAAAAAAAATTACCCATAATAGAGATATATTTAAATAAATGTCCAATAATTATACCCATAAACTTATTAAATAAAACTTCTTGTAAAAGATTAAAAATAAATAAAGAAAAATATATGAAAAATATTGATTTTATCGATAAATATAAGATTCATAAAAAAATAAAAAACATTTACGATAATCATAAAATAAATTATTTTAAATATGAAGATAATATAGATTGTCAATTATATAAAAATTTTTTTACTAATAAAGATTATCGATTAATGAAAATAATTAGAAAAACAAATATTAATAAACTAAAACTGATTAATTTAGATAAATATGATGAAAGATTTAAAAATTTATTATTTCGTTATAGAGCTCGTAATTTTTATTACACATTAAATAATACTGAGAAAAAAAAATGGAATAAATATAAAAAAAAATGTTTTAATTTTTCTTATATAAAAAATTATTTAATAAAAATAAAAAAATTGTATTTATATAATAAAAATAATTCAAATAAACAAAAATTATTAAAAAAAATATATAATTATGCTAAATATTTAATTAATTTAAATTAATTAAATATTTTAATAATTAAATAATATATTAAAATTTTAATTTTAAATTCAAAAAAAATTTTATGAAAAAAATATATAATCATAAAAAAATAGAAAAATTTGTACAAAATTTTTGGAATAAAAAAGAAACTTTTATAACAAAAGAAGATAAATATACTGAAAAATATTATTGTTTATCGATGATACCATACCCATCGGGTAGTTTACATATGGGACACATTAGAAATTATACTATTGGTGATGTTATAGCAAGATATCAAAGAATGTTAGGTAAAAATGTTTTACATCCTATAGGATGGGATGCTTTTGGTTTGCCTGCTGAAAATGCAGCGATAAAAAATAATAAAAAACCATCTGATTGGACATATCAAAATATAAAAAAAATGAAAAAACAATTAAAATCTTTAGGTTATTCATATGATTGGAAAAGAGAATTAATTACATGCAAACCAGAATATTATAAATGGGAACAATGGTTTTTTATAAAATTATATAAAAATGGACTAATATATAAAAAAAAGTCTTTGGTAAATTGGTGTAAAAATGATGAAACAGTATTAGCTAATGAACAAGTAATAAATGGTAAATGTTGGCGTTGCGATGAAAAAATTATACAAAAAAGAATATCACAATGGTTTTTAAAAATCACTAAATATGCAGAAGAATTATTTAGTGAATTAAAAAATTTAACATTATGGCCTGAAAAAGTAAAAATTATGCAACGCAATTGGATTGGTAGAACCAAAGGATTAGAAATTTGTTTTAAAATTTTAAAAAACAATAAAAAAATAAAAATTTTTATTACTAATCCAAATTTACTTAGAAATTATATATATATTAATATATCTATAAGACATAAATTAACAAAATATTTATCAAAACATAATATTTTAATATCAAAATTTGTTAATAAATATAAAAATTATATTAAATTCATTGATGATTCATCTAAAAATAATATTTATGGTATAAATACAAATTTATTTGCAATTAACCCTATTAATAAAAATAAAATACCTATTTGGATATCAAATTTTGATGTAACAGATTACAATGATTATGCAAAAATATGTATACCAAATAATAATAAAAATGATTATTTATTTGCTAAAAAATATAATATTTTTTTAAATTATTTAACAAAAGTAAAATGTTTAGATAATCAATTAATTTATAAAAAAAATAAATTATATAATTTTAATGACATAAATAATTTAAAAATAAATAAATTAGATAAATCCATAAAATATATATTATTAACAACAAAACAAGGAATAAAAAAAATTAAATATAAACTACGTGATTGGAATATCTCAAGACAACGTTATTGGGGCACCCCAATTCCCATTGCAATATCTAAATCTGGTGAAATTAAAACAGTACCAGAAAACAAACTTCCAATAATTTTACCAGAAAATATAAAAATAGGAAAAGAAATTGAGAAATTCAAATTGAAATATGAACCTAATGAAATTGAAATTAATAAAGAAAAATTTTTTCTTGAAAAAGATACATTAGATACTTTCTTTGAATCTTCATGGTATTATGCTAGATATACCTGTCCTAATTACAAAAAAGGTATGTTAGATTCAAAAATGTCAAATTATTGGCTACCCATAGATTATTATATTGGAGGAATAGAACATGCAACGATGCATTTATTATATTTTAGATTTTATCATAAATTATTAAGAGATTTTGGATTTGTAAAAACATCTGAACCAGCTAAAAGATTATTATGTCAAGGAATGGTTATTTCTGATACTTTTTATTATATAAACAAAAATAATAAACGTATCTGGATTTCTCCTGAAGATGTAATTATTGAAAGAAATAAAGCAGGTAAAATAACAAATATAAAACATATATATGGCAAAAAAATAATTTATGATGGAAAAAAAAAAATGTCTAAATCTAAAAATAATGGAATAAATCCAGAAAAAATAATAAAAAAATACGGCGCTGATACAATAAGATTATTTATAATGTTTGCAGCTCCAATTGACATGCCATTAGATTGGAATGAATCAGGAATTATTGGTATGAGTAGATTTTTACATCGTTTTTGGAAAATAGTTTTTAAATATAAAAAACATAAATATAAAACATCGATAATAACTTATTTTAATGTTGATATAAAAAGTTTTTTTGAACAAAAATTATATAAAACTATTAATAAGGTATCAGAAGATATTGAAGTAAAACAAAATTTTAATACAGCTATTTCATCAATAATGAAATTAATTAATGAATTAATAAAAATATTTGATCATATAATACAAAACAAAAAATTCATTAAAAAAACAATAACTATAATATTAAAAATGCTTTATCCATTTACACCACATTTTTGTTTCATTTTGTGGAAAGAAATACATGGTTCATATGATATAGAAAAAACTAAATGGCCCATTATATGTAAAAAAAAGATAATTTGTGAAAATTTTATAGTAATTATACAAATAAATGGAAAAAAAAGAGGAATAATAAATATCTCAAATAAATTAAACAATAAAAAAATAAAAGAAATGGCGATAAATAAGATGTATAAATTGTTATATAATAAAAAAATAAAAAGAACAATATATATTCCTAAAAAGATTTTTAACATAGTTACTAATTAAAGAAAATGAATTTTTTTTATTCTGACAAATATAAAAAATATATACCAAATAAATTTTGTAATAATTATATTATTTGTGGCAATGATATTTTTTTAAAAGAAGATAGTATTATAAATATATTAAAATTAGCAAACAAATTGAATTTTAATAACACTATAAGAATTATGGTAGATAATAATTTTACATTTGAAATAATATCAAATTTTATAAAAGAAAATGATCTTTTTATAAAAAAAAAAACTATAATCTTAACCGTTATTAAACAGTATCATAAAATATTATTTAAAAATATAAGTAAATTAATTACTTTGTTAAATAAAAATATTTTTTTAATAATAAAATCAGATAAATTTGATAAAAAAGATTTTTTTTTGATAAAAAAAACAAAAATACAAATAAATTTAATAAATTGTAATACTCCTACTGGTATACAATTGTATAAATGGATAGAAAAAAAAATTGAAGAATTTAAATTAAATTTAAATTGTAAAATAATTAAATTATTATGTTATTATTATGAAGGAAACGTTTTAGCACTTAATCAAATACTAAAAATAATTTCAATAATTTCATTGACAAAATCTTTAAATTTATCAAATATTAAAAAAATAATATTTGATCAAGCTATTTTTCATCCGTCACAATGGAGTGAATCAATTTTATATGGTAATTGTACTAGATCAATACATATATTGAAACAATTATTTAAAAATAAATATAATCCTATTACATTGATTAGATTTTTGCAAAATGATTTATTAATATTAATTATTATTAAAAGATATAAACAAAATATAAAAAAAATATTATCTATAAATAGCTATTATATTTATAATATACGTAAATTATTTTTTAATAAAATTAAAAATTCATTAGATAATAAAAAAATATATTTAATATTAAAATTTTTAATAAAAATAGAATTAATGATACATAAAGAAAATAATGAAAAAATTATTTGGTTACATTTAAAAATTTTATCAACATTTTTAAATAAATAAAATATATAAAATTATTTAATATATTTTAAATAAACAATATAGTTGTTCATAAAATTATTTGTTTTTAAAATATATTTAAATAAACTAATTAATTAAAATTATAATGAAAAAAAAAAATAATAGATTATATGAAAATATTATAATTAAACAATTAGGTTTGAATCATTGGTTAGATATCTTTAAAAAGATGCAAGAATTTACTAATAAACGTGATTACAAAACATTAGATGAAATATGGTTAGTTGAACATTATCCAATATATACTAACGGTATAAGTGGAATAAATAAAAATAATATTAAAAATATTAATAATATTCCAGTATTATTAAGTGATAGAGGGGGTAAAATTACTTATCATGCTCCCGGTCAACAAATAGTTTATATGTTAATAAATTTAAAAAGAAGACAATTAAATGTTTGTAAATTAATTAATATAATTAATAATATTGTTATACAGACGTTATTTCATTTTTCTATTTTAGCTGAAATTAATACAAATATTCCAGGTATATATGTAAAAAAAAAAAAAATTTGTTCTTTTGCATTAAAAATAAAAAACGGATATACTTATCATGGGTTTGCACTTAACGTTAGTATAAATCTTAGACCATTTAATAATATTCATCCATGTGGTAATAAACATATCAAAATGACCAAAATGCAAACTTATAAAAAAAATATAAAATTTAATGATGTTAAAAAAATTTTAATTAAAAAAATTATTAAAAATTTTAATATTAAAAATTGATATTAATTTTCCATTATATTTATAAATATGAATATTTTAAAACCTAAATGGTTAAAAATAAAAATACCTAAAAATTATAAAAATATAAATTTTATTCAACGTAGTATTAAAAAGAATAATTTACATTCAGTATGTCAGGAAAGTTTATGTCCAAATTTAATGCATTGCTTCAATAAAGGTATAGCTACTTTTATGATATTAGGTAATATTTGTACTAGAAAATGTTTATTTTGTAATATAAATAAAGGCAAACCAGATATTGTAGATTTTTCAGAAGCTAAAAAATTATCTAAATTAATACATAAAATGAATTTGAAATATGTAGTAATAACTTCAGTAAATCGTGATGATTTAAAAGATGGAGGAGCTATTTTTTTTTCTTACTGTATAAATACAATAAGAAAAAAAAATAAAAAAATAAAAGTTGAAATATTAGTTCCAGATTTTAAAAATTGTAAAAAAAAAGCTGTAACAATATTTACTTATAATCCTCCAGATATATTTAATCATAATATTGAAAGTGTTGAAAGAATACATTCTAAAATAAAACCGGGTGGTAATTATAAATCATCATTAAATTTACTTTATATGTTTAAGAAAAAAAACCCTACTGTACCTACAAAATCCGGGATTATATTAGGATTAGGCGAAAAAATGAAAGAAATATTAAAAACCATGCATGATTTATATGATAATGGTGTATCTATGTTAACTATTGGACAATATTTACAACCCACAAAAAAACATATTTTGGTAAAAAAATATATTACAGTGGAAAAATTTAAAATATTAAAAAGAATAGGAAAAGAAATTGGTTTTACATATATAGCTAGTGGTCCATTTGTGCGTTCTTCATATAATGCAGAATTACAATTTAAAGGAAGAGAAATCAAATAATATTTTAAAATTAAAAATTAATAAAAAATTACTTAAATATAATTTAAATAATAATTATAAATTTAATAAATTTAGAAAATATTTTTCTGCTTTTTTCATTTTATTTTCTAACTTAAAATTACTATGATTATATCCCATTAAATGTAAAGAAGAATGTACTATAATATAAGCCCAATAATTTTTTACAGATTGTTTTAGTAATAAAGATTCATTTTTTATTAATTCTGAACAAACAATTATATCTGAATAAATGGGTAATACTTTAAAAGTAGGAATAATAAAAGGGAAAGTTAATACGTTAGTAGGATTATTTTTATTTCTCCATATTTTATTCAATTTACGACTAATAGATTTATTGACTATACAAAGAGTAATTTTAATAATTCTTTTGGAATATTTTTCAAATATAGTATTAAACCAAAATCTTAAAATATTTTTACAAGGAAACCAACTAGGATAATCAATATAAAATTTTATATTTAAAATTATTTTATTCATAAATAAAATAATTTTAAATTTCACCAAATAACATATTCTTATATAAATTAGTAACTTTTAATTTAATAAATTCACCTATTGTATTAAAATTTCCTATAAAATTAACAATTTTATTTGTATGCGTACGGCCAAAATAAAATTTATCATTCCACCTAGATTTACCTTCTACTAAAATAGTTTGTTTTGTACCAACCATAGATCCACTCCAAATATTAGTTTGTTTTTTTATTAAATTTTGTAATTTATATAAACGTTTTTGTTTTCTTTGATGAGATACAAGATCATTTATATGATATGCTTGCGTATATTTTCTTTTTGAATAAATAAAACTATAACTATGATCAAAATTTATTTCTGAAATTAATTGAATTGTTTTATTAAAATCCTCTTCATTTTCACCTGGAAAACCTACTATAAAATCAGAACTAATACGAATTTCTGGTCTTACAGATATTAGTTTTTTAATTATATTTTTATAATAAGAAATAGTATGCCCTCTTTTCATTAATTTTAATATTTTATCTGATCCACTTTGCACAGGTAAATGTAAAGAACTCATGATTTTAGGAACATCACGATAAACATCAATAATATCATCTGTAAAATGTAAAGGATGATTGCTAGTAAATTTTATACGTTTAATATTATGTATTTCTGATATTTTACGTAAAAGCATGGAAAAATTGTAAATTTTACCACTAGAATCAATACCTTTATATGCATTTACATTTTGCCCTAATAATGTTAATTCTTTTAAACCACAATCAACTAATTGATTAATTTCAAACAAAATATCATCGACAGGTCTGCTTAATTCTTTTCCTCTAGTATAAGGTACTATACAAAAACTACAAAATTTATTACAACCTTCCATTATTGTAATAGATGCAATAAAATTAAAATATTTCAATTCAGGTAAATAATTAAATTTTTCTAAAGTTTTACATTTAATATTTATAATTTTTGTATCATTATTATGTATAAGTTTATTAATCATATTTGGTAAATGATGTATTGTTTTTGGACCAAAAACAATATCAACAAAACTTGCTCTTTTTAAAATATATTTTCCTTCTTGACTAGCAACACACCCTCCTACGCATATTAATAAACCATTTTTTTTATTTTTTATTTTTTTCCATCTACCTAATTGATGAAAAACTTTTTCTTGTGCTTTTTCACGTATAGAACATGTATTCAATAATAGAATATCTGCATCATTTATATTTTTAGTATGTATATAACCATTTTTTACTTTTAATAATTCTGCCATTTTTAATGAATCATATTCATTCATTTGGCATCCCCATGTTTTTATAAAAAATTTTCTACTCATAATCACTTAAAATAAATAAAATATTAAATAAATTTAGCATTAAAATTATATAATTTATATAAGTTAATAAATTATTTTTTTTCTGGGGTACCTGGATTCGAACCAGGGATGCCGGTATCAAAAACCGGTGCCTTACCACTTAGCTATACCCCAATAAATTTTATGTGGGAGACGAGATTTGAACTCGTATTTCATAAAATGAGCCAGAACCTAAATCTGGTGCGTTTACCAATTTCGCCACTCCCACAAAATAATAGCTACGACAGGGATCGAACCTGTGACCTCAGCATTATGAGTGCCGCGCTCTAACCAAAACTGAGCTACGTAGCCATACAATTTTTATGATAAAATTGAAAATTATTATATACTGAATATAATAAACATAAATTTATAATTAATTCAAATTTATTAGCAAAATAATAAAAAGTATATTTAAATAAAAAAAATTTTTTAATTTAATTTGATATTTTAATAATTTTATTTCCAAATAAAAAATATTATGATATGTATAAAGAAATAATAATGTAAATTATATTTATATTGAATAATATTAATATAATATCAAAATTTAAAATCTATTAACTTATATAAATAAAATAATTAATTAATAATGAAAAAAAATAATATATTTCTAATTGGTCCTGTAGGATCAGGTAAAAGTACTATAGGAAAACATTTATCAAAAAAACTTAACATGGAATTTTATGATTCAGATAAAGAAATAGAAAAAAGAACAGGAGTGGATATAGGATGGATATTTGATTTGGAAGGAGAAGAAGGTTTTAGAAAAAGAGAAAATAAAATAATTTTAGAACTAACAGATAAACAAGGTATAATATTAGCTGCAGGAGTAGAAGTAATAAAAAATAAAAATAATAAAAATAGATTGTCTGCTAGAGGTATAGTAATATATTTAAAAACAAGTATAGAAAAACAATTATCTCGTACTAAACACGACAAAAAAAAATTATTTTGGAAAAAACAAAATACAATTTTGTATCATAAGTTAAAAAAACTTGAAAAAAAAAATAATTTAATATACAAAGATATAGCAGATTTCACCATTTTAACTGACAAATACAATACTAAAAAAATAACACATCAAATCATCAAAATTTTAGAAAATAAGTAATAGTTATTTTTTTTAAATTATTTATAATTGATTAAATAAAATATTTTAATAAATGAAGTATGAGAAAATAAATAAATGAAAAAGTTTTTATTAGCACCATCTATTTTATCAGCTAATTTTGCTAAATTAGGAGAAGATATAAAAAAAGTTATATTAGCTGGATGTGATATGATTCATTATGATGTTATGGACAATCATTATGTATCAAATTTAACTATGGGACCAATGATATTAAAAAGTTTAAAAAAATATGGTATAAATGTACCTATTGATGTACATATAATGGCGAAACCAGTAGATAATCTTATAAAACAATTTATTGAAATTGGAGTTGACTATATTAGCTTTCACCCGGAAACAAGTAAAAATATTTATAATACAATACAGATTATTAAAAAAAATGGATGTAAAGTTGGAATAGCAATAAATCCTTATACTTCATTAAATTGTTTAAATTATATTATAAATGAAATAGATATGATTTTAATTATGTCAGTCAATCCAGGGTTAGAAGGACAAAAATTTATTCCTTTTATTCTAAATAAATTGTATGATGTTAATAAATTAATTAAAAAAAATGATCATGATATTTTATTGGAAGTTGATGGAGGTATCAAAATAAATAATATTTGTAAAATAGCAAAAACAGGAGTAGATATTTTTGTTTTCGGAACTGAAATTTTTAAAAAAAATAATTATAATAAAACAATATATAAAATGAAAAAAGAACTAAGAAAAATAATTTTTTAAAATAATACTTTGTTATTAATTTTAAATTGAAGAGTGCAATATATTTTTTTTATCTATTTTTTCCCAAGGAAATTCATTTCTTCCAAAATGTCCATAAACAGCAGTATTTAAATAAATAGGATGTAATAAATCTAACATTTTAATTAATCCATAAGGACGTAAATCAAATAAATTGTTAACTAAATAAATTAAATTTTTTATACTAATTTTTTCTGTACCAAAAGCATCTATCATGATAGATGTTGGTTTAGCAATACCAATAGCATATGATATTTGAATTTCACAACGATCAGCTAAACCAGCAGCAACTATATTTTTTGCAATATATCTAGCTGCATAGGATGCGGATCTGTCCATTTTTGAAGGGTCTTTTCCAGAAAAAGCACCACCTCCATGTCTAGCTGTACTACCATAAGTATCAACTATTATTTTTCTTCCTGTCAACCCACAATCGCATATAGGTCCTCCAATAACAAATTTACCAGTGGGGTTAATTAAAAATTTAGTTTTTAGATTTAACCATTTATCAGGCAAAACAGGTTTTATTATTTCATCCATTACAGCTTCTCTTAATTCTTTATAAGAAATATCTTCTGAATGTTGTGTAGAAAATACAACATTATCAATATTAATAATATTATTATTTTCATATTGAAAAGTAATTTGACTTTTTGCATCAGGACGTAACCAAGATAATTTACCATTTTTTCTAACTTCAGATTGACGTTTAACTAATCTATGAGCATATAGAATGGGTGCTGGCATAAATACATCAGTTTCATTTGTAGCGTAACCAAATATTGAACCCTGATCTCCAGCTCCTTGATTATACGGATTAATATTATATATACCTCTTTCAATATCTTTTGATTGTTTATTTATAATATTAGTTATATTACAAGAATCAGCATTAAAATCTGAATTGGAATCAATATATCCAATTTTTCTAATAGTGTTACGTACTATATCTTCAATATTAATTGAAGCATTTGTTGTAATTTCACCTCCAACTAATACAAAATTAGATTTTATATATGTTTCACAAGCAACACGAGCTTCAGAATCTTGAATTAAAATAGCATCTAAGATAGCATCAGATATTTGATCAGCAATTTTATCTGAATGTCCTTCGGATACGGATTCAGATGTAAAATAATATTTTGTCATTTTTTGAATTTTATAAAAAAAAAAAATAATATATTAATCATTTAAAAATTAAAATGTTTATTAAATTAAATATTTAAAATACTAAAATTTAATTATTTATGATCTAAATGTAATAAATAAAATATTATAAATAAATACCATATGTAAAATACTAAATAGAAAATTATTTATAATATATAAATATAAAAGAAAATAATAAATGAGTTAAATAAAAATTTAATATAAAAAAGATATTTTTCGTTAATCAAAATTTATAATATAATTTATATTAAGTCAAATTTAAGTAATTTAATATATTTTATTAAAATTATGTCTATATCTTAAAAAGATATTTTTAAATAAAAACTATAAGAATTGAATAATATTTTATGAATACAAATAATTTTATAAGAAAAGTGATAAAAAAAGATTTAAATAAAAAAAAATATTTTAAAATTAAAACTAGATTTGCTCCGGAACCTAATGGCTATTTACATTTAGGACACGCTAAATCATTATATATAAATTATAATATAGCTAAAGATTTTAACGGTAAATGTAATATAAGATTTGATGACAGTAATCCAAGTAAAATAAAAAAAAAATATATAAAATCAATAAAAAAAGATATTAAATGGTTGGGATTTAAAATAGATAACGTATGTTATACATCAAATTATTTTTTGAAAATATATAATTATGCAGTTGAATTAATAAAGAAAAAATTAGCTTATGTAGATGAATTAAATTCTAAAGAAATAAAAAAATATAGAGGAACATTAAAAACTATAGGAAAAAATAGTCCATATAGAAATAGAAGTGTAAATGATAACTTGAAATTATTTAAAGAAATGAAAGAAGGTAAATTTAAAGAAGGAAAAATGTGTTTAAGAGCTAAGATTAATATGTTATCTCCTATAATGATAATGAGAGATCCAATTTTATATAGAATAAAATATAAAGAACATATAAAAACTGGAAATGAATGGTGTATTTACCCTATGTATGATTTTTCACATTGTATATCTGATGCATTAGAAAAGATTACACATTCTATATGTACATTAGAATTTATGGATAATAAAAATTTATATAATTGGATTTTGAAAAATATAACTATAAAAAATAAACCCAAACAATATGAATTTTCCAGATTAAATGTAGAATATAATATTATGTCCAAAAGATATATAAATAAATTAATTAATAAAAAAATAATAAAAAAATGGGATGATCCTAGAATATTAACAATAACGGGGTTAAAAAAAAGAGGATATACACCATTTTCAATAATGGATTTTTGTTCTAGAACTGGGGTGACTAAACAAAATAATATAATTGAGATGTCATTATTAGAAAATTGTATAAAAAATGATTTAAATAAAAATTTTCCTAGAGCAATGGCTATTATAAATCCAATTAAAATTATATTAGAAAATATTCCAGATGGATATGAAGAACGATTAATAATAAATAACCATCCAATTAATAAAAATATGGGAAAAAGAAAAATCTATTTTAATAGAGAAATTTATATAGATAAATATGATTTTATAAATATAAATAAGAATAAATATAATCATCCAATTATAGGTAATGAAATTCGTCTAAAAAATGCATATAATATAATTATTAAATATATTATAAAAAATAAAGATGGTGTAATTAAAAAAATAATTTGTACATGTAAGCATGAAAAAAATCAAAATTATAAATATATAAAAATAATACATTGGATATCAGTATTACATTCTATTCCAGCAAAATTTTATTTATATAAAAGATTATTTAACAAAATAAATCCATTAAAAGAAAAGAAGTTAATAAATAATATAAATAAAAAATCTCTAATTATTAAAAATGGATTTGTAGAAGAATCTTTAAAAACAGCAAAAATAGGAAATAAATATCAATTTGAAAGAGAAGGATATTATTGTTTAGATAAAATTGATAATAAATCAAATAATCTTATATTCAATTTAATTATCAATTTGAACAATAAATATAGAAATAAAAATATTTAATATGTTTTATTTAATTAATTATAGTTCAAAATCTTGGAAATCTTCACTATTGATTTCTGAATTAATTTGCCCAATCAAATAAGAGCTTAATTCCACTTCTTGAGGAGCGGATTGTACATTATCAGATATTAACCAACTATTAATCCATGGTATAGGGTTATGAGAAATATTATAGGGTGCATCTAAACCTACAGATTTCATGCGTATATTTGTTATGTATTCAATATATTGACATAAAATTTCTTTATTTAATCCAATCATAGAACCATCGCAAAATAAATATTCAGCCCATTTTTTTTCCTGTTCAGCTACAGATTTAAAAAGATTGCTACATTTTGATTTACATTCATCAGCAATTTCATACATTTCATGATCATCTTTACCCTTTCGCATTAAATTTATCATATATTGGGTGCCTATTAAATGTAAACTTTCATCACGTGCAATTAAACGAATTATTTTAGCATTTCCTTCCATTATTTTTCTTTCAGCAAAAGCAAATGAACAAGCAAAACTTACATAAAAACGAATAGCTTCTAAAGCGTTTACACTCATTAAACATAAATATAAACTTTTTTTTAATTTATGTAAATTTACATTAATTTTATTATTATTAATCTTATGAATTCCTTCACCTAACAAATGCCAATAATTAGTTAAATTTATCAATTTATCATAATATACAGAAATATCTCTCGCACGTTCTAAAATTTGTTTATTATCAACAATATCATCAAAGATGATCGAAGGATCATGAACTATATTACGAATAATATGAGTGTATGAACGCGAATGAATAGTTTCATAAAACGACCATGTTTCAATCCAGGTTTCTAATTCAGGAAGCGAAATTAATGGTAAAAATGCTATATTAGGACTACGACCTTGAATTGAATCGAGTAATGTTTGATACTTTAAATTACTTAAAAATATATGTTTTTCATGTTCTGGTAAATTTACAAAATCAACACGATCTCTAGAAACATCAATTTCTTCAGGTCTCCAAAAAAAAGATAATTGTTTTTCAATCAATTCTTCAAAAATAACATATTTTTGTTGATCATATCTTGCTATATTAACAGATTGACCAAAAAACATTGGTTCGTTTAATTGATTATTTTTCTTTTCTGAAAAAATTGTATAAACCATAAGATATCCTAAATAAAATCAATTCAATAAATTATATTTTACATGAATCACTATCACAAGTGATATTATTATTAATAGTACACAAATTATTATCCTGTATATCTTTAGTGCCATCACGAGTATTATGATAATAGAGTGTTTTTAAACCTAATTTATAAGAAAGTAATAAATCTTGAATTAATATTTTCATAGGAACTTTATTATCTGAAAACTTTTTAGGATCATAATTTGTATTAGCAGATATAGATTGATCTATAAATTTTTGCATTATTCCAATTAATGATAAATAACCTTTATTATTAGGCATATCCCATATTAATTCATAGTTATTTTTTAATTTTTCATATTCCGGTACAATTTGACGTAAAATACCATCTTTAGAAGATTTAATAGTAACATAACCTCTAGGTGGTTCTATTCCATTTGTAGAATTAGAAATTTGTGAAGAAGTTTCTGATGGCATTAATGCTGATAAAGTAGAGTTGCGTAAACCATATTTTTTTATATTTTTTCTTAACTTATTCCAATTACAGTGTAATGGTTCATCACAAATATAATCTAAACATTTTTTATAAGTATCTATTGGTAATTTACCCATAAAATATGATGTTTGATTAAAATAAGCACATGAACCTTTTTCTTCAGCTAATTTATTTGATGAAGATAATAGGTAGTATTGTATAGCTTCAAAAGTCTTATGTGTTAATTTATTTGCACTACCATCTGAATATTTTACATGATTCCTTGCTAAATAATATGCATAATTAATTACACCAATCCCTAAAGACCTTCTATTTATTGCGCTTTTTTTTGCGGAAGGTAATAAATAATGTTGATAATCTAACAAAGAATCTAATGCTCTTACAATTAAATCGGATAAAATTTTTAATTCATTTAATTTATCAATAGCACCTAAATTAAATGCAGATAAAGTACATAAGGCAATTTCTCCATTAGGGTCATTAATATTATTTAGTTCTTTTGTAGGTAAAGTTATTTCTAAACATAAATTAGATTGACGAACTGGAGCTAATAAAGGATTAAATGCTCCATGTGTATTGCAATGGTCAACATTTTGTATATATATACGACCAGTAGAAGCTCTTTCTTTCATCATAAGAGAGAATAAATCTAATGCTTTTATTTTTTTTTTACGAATATTTTTAAGATTTTCATAATATAAATACAATTTTTTAAATTCATTTTGATCACAGAAAAAAGCATCATATAAATCCAAAACATCTGAAGGACTAAAAAGTGTAATTATTTGATTTTTTAAAAAACGTTGATACATTAATTTATTTAATTGAACACAATAATCTAAATGCCTTACACGATTTTCTTCAATACCTCTATTGTTTTTTAAAACTAATAAATTTTCTATTTCTAAATGCCAAATAGGATAAAATAATGTAGCAGCTCCTCCTCTAACACCTCCCTGAGAACAAGATTTTACAGCTGTTTGAAAATGCTTATAAAAAGGTATACAACCAGTATGAAATGCTTCACCTTTTCTAATTGAACTACCTAAAGCACGAATACGGCCGGCATTAATACCTACTCCAGCTCTTTGTGAAATATATTTAACAATAGCACTAGCAGTAGAATTAATTGAATTTAAACTATCCCCACATTCAATTAAAACACATGAACTAAATTGTCTAGTTGGTGTTCTTACACCTGCCATAATTGGTGTAGGTAATGAAATTTTAAAGGTAGATATAGCATCGTAAAATTTATATACATAATTCAAACGAATATTTTTAGGGTAATTTGCAAATAAACATGCTGATATTAATATATATATAAATTGTGCACTTTCATATATTTTACCAGTAACTCTATTTTGTACTAAATATTTTCCTTCTAATTGTTTTACAGCTGCATAAGAAAAATTCATATCTCTTAAATGATCAATATATTTATCCATATGATCAAATTCCAATTTAGAATAAAATTTAGTTAAAATAAAATCATATTTTCCTAAATCAATCATATTAACAACATGTTTATATAATTTAGGTGGGTTAAATTTACCATACGCTTTTTTACGTAAATGAAAAATTGCTAATCTTGCTGCTAAATACTGATAATCAGGTACTGAACTTGATATTAAATCTGCAGCGGATTTAATTATAGTTTCCTGTATATCAGATGTTTTTATACCATTATAAAATTGAATATGAGATTTTAATTCAACTTGAGAAATGGAAATATTATTCAAACCTTTAGAAGCCCAATTAAGAACTCTATGAATTTTTTCTAAATTAAGATTTTCTTTATTTCCATTTCTTTTGATTACAAATAAATTTTGATTCATGAATTCTTATACCTATATATTTTAAAATAAAATATTATTATAAAAATAAAATTTTAATAAAATAAATAAAAATATGTAATTTTAAACTTTAATTTTAAGTATTTAACAAAATAAAAATATAATTAAAAAGAATAATTAAATATTTTTCTATTCATTATATATTATAATGCATATTATAAATAATTATTTAATAACAAATATTATTTTTTAAAATAAAAGAAAAAAATAATTTAAATTAACATAATAAATAAAAAATTTAAAAAATTAAAATTTTAATGATATTAATATCTAAAATATTAGATCATCTTTAATTAAAATATTTATTAATAGTATAAAAATGATTGGGAATTAATACACATGAATAATAATGCTAATTTAGCTAAAGAAATTACATCAATTAATATAGAAGAAGAAATTAAAAATTCATATTTAGATTACGCAATGTCGGTTATTATAGGAAGAGCATTGCCTGATGTAAGAGATGGGTTAAAACCAGTACATAGAAGAATATTATATGCTATGAAAATATTAAATAATGAATGGAACAAATCATATAAAAAATCTGCAAGAATAGTAGGTGATGTTATAGGAAAATATCATCCTCATGGTGATTTAGCAGTATATGATACAATAGTAAGAATGGCACAATCTTTTATATCAAGATATGTATTGATTGATGGTCAAGGTAATTTTGGTTCTATAGATGGAGATTCCGCTGCAGCTATGAGATATACTGAAATAAGAATGTCAAAAATAGCAAATGAATTTTTAACAGATTTAGATAAAAAAACAATAAATTTTGTAGATAATTACGATAATAGTGAAAAAATTCCAGAAATATTACCTACTAAGATACCTAATCTTTTAATTAATGGTTCATCTGGAATAGCCGTGGGTATGGCTACAAACATTCCTCCACACAATATAAATGAAATAATAAATGCATGTTTAGCATATATTAATAATAGTAATATAACATTAACGAAATTAATGCATTATATACCAGGCCCGGATTTTCCTACAGGAGGTATTATAAATGGTAATAAAGGTATAGAAGATGCTTATAATACTGGTAAAGGAATAATATATATACGAGCAAAAAGTAAAATAGAATTAAATAAAAAAACTAAAAAAGAAAAAATATTAATTGAAGAAATACCATATCAAGTAAATAAATCAAAATTAATATCAAATATTGTTGAATTAATAAAAGAAAAAAAAATTGAGGGTATTAGTAATATCAGAGATGAATCAGATAAAAGTGGTATGAATATAGTTATAGATATTAAACGTGAAGCAGTAGCAAAAGTTGTTCTAAATAATTTATATTCATTAACCAAATTAGAAATATCATTTGGTATTAATATGGTAGCATTATATCAATCACAACCAAGAATATTAAATTTAAAAAAAATAATTAAAATATTCATAAATCATAGACGTGAAATAATAACCAAAAGAACAATATACGAATTAAAAAAAACAGAAAAAAAAACACATTTATTAAAAGGATTAATGGTTGCATTAACTAATATAGATCCAATAATACATTTAATTAAAAACTCAAAAACATTAAATGAAGCAAAACAATCATTAATAAATCGTAAATGGTATTTCAGTATAAATAAAAAAACAAAAAATATAAATTTTAATAAAGAAAAATATAAAAACAAAAAAAATATTTATATTAAAAATAATAGATTTACGTATATTTTGACTAAAAAACAAATAAAAGCAATTCTTAATTTAAAATTACACAAGTTAACTAATATGGAATATAAAAGTATTTTACAAAAATACAATTTTTTAAATGAAGAAATCTGTAAATTTAAAAAAATTTTAAATAATGATAACTATTTAATATCAATAATAAGAGAAGAACTTAACAAAATAAAAAAAACATTTGGAGATAAAAGACGTACTAAAATATATTTAAATAAAAGTAATTTAAAAACAAAAGATTTAATAGATAAAAAAAATGTAATAGTAACACTATCAAATAAAGGTTATATAAAATATCAATTGCTATCGCATTATGAAACTCAACATAGAGGTGGTAAAGGAAAATCTGCAGCTAAAATTAAAAAAGAAGATTTTATAGAAAATTTATTAATAACAAATACTCATTGTACTATATTATGTTTTTCTAGTTTAGGAATAATATATTGGATAAAAGTGTATCAATTACCTGAATCAACTCGTAACACTAAAGGTAAACCTATAGTTAATTTATTGCCATTAACAAAAAATGAAAGAATAACAGCAATGTTATCAATAGATAAATATAAAAGTAATTTATATATTTTTATGGCTACAGCTTATGGTATAGTAAAAAAAACATCATTAACTAAATTTAAAAAAGAAAGAAATAAAGGAATTATAGCAATAAATTTACATGATAAAGATGAGTTAATTAATGCAACATTAACTAACGGTAAAAACGAAATTATGTTATTTTCTTCCATGGGTAAAGTAGTGAGATTTAAAGAAAAAAACATACGTACAACAAATAGAATAACATATGGAGTAAAAGGTATTAAATTATTTAAAAAAGATAAATTAGTTTCACTTATTGTACCTAAAAAAAATGGAGATATTTTAACAGTTACTGAAAATGGATATGGAAAATGTACAAAAACAAAAGAATATCCATCTAAATCAAGAGCAACACAAGGAGTAATTTCTATTAAAATAAATAAACGTAATGGAAGAGTTATAGGTGCAGTACAAGTTTTAAATAGTGATCAAGTTATGATTATAACAAATGCTGCAACTTTAGTAAGAATACCTGTATCAGAAATAAATATAATAAAGAGAAATACTCAAGGAGTAATTTTAATACGTATAATAAAAAATGAAAAAGTAGTAGGATTACAAAAATTAGAAAAATCTATAATAAATAATATATTTATAGAAAATATAAATAATAGAAAAGAATAAATTTTAGTTTAAAATTAGATATTTAATTATTTAAAAAAATAAAAATGTAATAAAACTTAATTTTATTAATGTAATATTATACATAGACATAAATAACTAAAAAAATGAAAATTTATAAAAATAAAGGATATTGGATACAATACGCATTAAAATTAGCTGAACAAGCATTAAAAATAGGTGAAGTACCAGTAGGAGCAGTAATAACACTAAATAATAAATTAATAGGTGAAGGTAAAAATTGTGTGATAAGCAATAACGATCCTACAGCACATGCTGAAATAATGGCAATAAGAAACGCCGCTAAATTTAAAAAAAATTATAGATTAACTAACAGTTCAATTTATGTAACATTAGAACCATGTTTAATGTGTTATGAAGCATTAATTTATAGTAGAATAGAAAAAATAATTTTCGGTACATATGATAATAAAAGTAATATAACAAAAATTTTACAAAGAAAATCAACTAACAATATTAAAAAAAATAAAATAAAAAATAAGATATTAACTAAAAAATGTTCTGATATTTTAATAAATTTTTTTAAAAATAAAAGAAAAAATAATAAGTAATATTTTATTTCATGTAAAATAGTATAAATTATAAATTTAATCAAATATAAAATAATGCAAATAAAAATAAATACTATTATAGATTGTATGAAAAATTTAAATAAAAAATATAAAAATCTTAGGAGGTATTTTTAACTATAAAAAAAATAAAGTAAATTTTATAACAATGAAAAATAAATTACAAAAAATATATTTATCTAAACAAAATAAAGATATCAAAAAAATAAATAAAAAATATAAAACTTTAAAAAAAACAATTAATAATATTAAAAGTATTAAAAAAAAAATAAAATATGTTAAAGAATTATTTCAACTTTCAATTGAAATAAGAGATAATTCTATACTTGATGATATAAATGTATATATAAAAAATATTAATATAAGAATAAATAATTTAAAAACAAAAAAAATGTTTTGTAAAAAATATGATAAATATAATTGTTATATAGATTTTCAATCAGGATCAGGTGGAATAGAAGCTCAAGATTGGACTTCAATTTTATTGAAAATGTATTTAAAATGGATAGAAAAAAAAAAATTCAAAAGCAAAATAATTAATAAATTAAATGGTGAAAAATCTGGAATTAAATCAGCAACATTACATGTAACAGGTAAATATGCATTTGGTTGGTTACGCACTGAAAGTGGAGTACACCGTTTAGTTAGAAAAAGTCCATTTGATACAGGTAATAAAAGACATACATCTTTTAGCTCTACTTTTATATACCCGGAAATACAAAATAAAATTAATATTAAAATTAATCAAAATGATTTACGTATAGATGTATATAAATCATCCGGATCAGGAGGCCAACATGTCAATAAAACTGAATCAGCTGTAAGAATAACACATATATCTACAGGTATTGTTGTGCAATGTCAAAATAATAGATCACAACACAAAAATAAAAATACTGCTATGAAACAAATAAAAAAAAAATTGTATAACTTAGAAATAGAAAAAAAAAATATTAAAAAACAAAAAATAGAAAATAAAAAATCCGATATAAGATGGAGTAATCAAATAAGATCTTATATATTTGATGATTCTCGTATAAAAGATCTTAGGACAGGTATTGAAATTAGAAATGTTCAATATGTATTAAATGGTAATTTAGATAAATTTATTAAAGCAAATTTAAATATGAAACCATAAAATGGTAAACAAAATGAATCAATCAAAAAATAAAAAAAAAAATCAAGAAATAATATCAAGATTAAATAAACTTTATTTATTAAGATATCAAGGTTTTTCTTTTCCTAATAATTTTAATTTCACAGATAATAGTAAACAAATTAAGAAAAAATATATTTTGAAAAAAAAAATATATTTTGAAAAAAAAAATATAAATATTAAAATTGCTGGTAGAATAACAAATTTGCGTATAATGGGAAAAGCTACTTTTATTATTTTACAAGATGAATATGGTAAGATACAGTTATATTTTAATAAAAATTCATTGACTAATAATTCATATAAAGAAAAATGTAAAATATTAGATATAGGGGATATTATAGGTATAAAAGGAAAACTATTTATAACAAATACTAAAGAATTATCGATTCATTGTAAAAATATTAAAATACTTACTAAATCATTAAAACCATTTCCAAATCAATTTCATGGGGTTATTAATAAAGAATTAAGATATAGATATAGATATTTAGATTTGATAAGTAATACAAAAATAAAAAAAAAATTTATAATTAGATCAAAAATAATATATGAAATTAGAAAATTTATGGAAAAAAAGAACTTCATAGAAGTTGAAACACCTATGATGCAATCTATTCCTGGAGGAGGAATTGCTAAACCATTTGAAACATATCACAATGCTTTAAATATGAATATTTATTTGCGTATTTCACCGGAATTATTTCTTAAAAGATTAATTATAGGAGGTTTTAATAGAATATTTGAAATAAACAGAAGTTTTAGAAATGAAGGTATATCATCTCATCATAACCCGGAATTTACAATGATGGAATTATACATTGCTTATAAAAATTATAAATATCTAATGAATTTTACTGAAAAATTATTATATAAAATAACAAAAATAATTAAAAAAAAATATAAAATTAAATATGGCAATCATCTTCTTAATTTTAAACCTCCATTTAAAAAAATGACAATGCAAGAATCAATTATAAAATATTATCCTAAAATAAATTCAGAAAATATAAATAATTTTAATGAATTAAGTAGAATTGCAAAAGAATTAAACATTAAATTAAACAAAAATAACACAAAAGGGTATATAATAAAAAAAATATTTGAAAAAACTGTAGAACGTTACTTAATACATCCTACTTTTATTACAAATTATCCTACTGATATATCTCCTTTAGCTAAAAAAAATAATATTAATTCAGAAATTGCAGATAGATTTGAATTTTTTATTAATGGTCATGAATTAGCTAACGGGTTTTCAGAATTAAATGATCCTGAAGAACAGGAATATAGATTTAAAAAACAAATTAAAAATAATAATAAATATACATTTTATGATAATGAATATATTAAAGCATTAAAATATGGATTACCTCCAACTGCAGGATTAGGAATTGGAATAGATCGTTTAATAATGATATTGACTAATTCACATTCTATAAAAGATATTATTTTTTTTCCAGTTATGAAACCACAAAAATAAAAGTAATATTATTTATAAAAAAAAATAAATTAAAACAAAAAATTATTTAACATAAGTAATATTAGTAAAAAGATAGTTTGGAATAATATTTTCAGGTAAAAGTAATTTACCTAATTTAAATAAATTTAAAGCAATATGAATCATATTTTTAGATGAAGGGAGATAAACATTTATTTTTTTGAAATTAATCTTTTTATTTAAATTAAAATCTTTTAGTATAGTAAAAAATGTTTTCCACCCGTTTCCTGCAGCAACCCATGAATTATCATACAAACTTAATGCATTTAATAATTCTTTAAAAGAAATAATAACTTCATTTCCTAATAAACTTATTTTTTTATATTTATCTAATACATAACTAGCAAAATAAAATTTATCGATTTTCGCTTTAATTAAAACAAGTATTTTTTTTTTTTGATATTTTTTATAAACTTTTTCCGCAATTATTAACATAGATGACATAACAACAATAGGAATACCTAATGCTAAACTTAAACCCTGAGAAACATTAATACCAATACGCAAACTAGTAAAATTACCTGGACCAATATTTATAGCAATAACATTTAATTTATTTATTTTTAAATTATTTTTTAATAAAATTTTATTTATCATAAATAAAATAAATTTTGCATGGTTATTTTTAGTTTTTTTGTATATAGTATTAATATTATTATTTTTTAAAAGACTAATCGAACATATATTAAAAGAAGTATCAATTGATAAAATAGTATTCATAAAATTAAATAACCTATAAAATAAATACAATTAAAATATAAAAAATATCTTTTATTTTAAAAATATAATTAATAAATAATATAAATTATAAAATAATAATAATTATTATAACATAATTATTATTATTAATTTAAATTTACCAAATAAAACATTAAACTAATATAAAACATATAAAAATGAAATAATAATATACTTAAAATAAATATAAATGAAAATACAAATGGGTAATTTAAAATATGCGTACTGAATATTGTGGTAAATTGAATCTGTTACACGTAAATAAATTAGTAACTATTTATGGATGGGTTAATAATTTTAGAAATTTAGGTAATTTAATATTTATAGATGTTAGAGATAATGAAGGAATAATTCAAGTAAAATTTAATATTAAAGAAAAAAAAATATTTAATATAGCATCTAAATTAAGGAATGAATTTTGTATTAAAATAACAGGTATAATAAAATTAAGAGATAAAAAAAATCAAAATAAAGATAAAAATACTGGTAAAATAGAATTAATTCCTAATAAATTAATTGTAATAAATAAATCTAAACCATTGCCTATTAATATATCAAAAGAAAATAGTGAAGATTTAAGATTAAAATATCGTTATTTAGATTTAAGAAGTGAAAAAATGACAAGAATAATAAAAATACGTTCTAAAATTATGTATTTGATTAGAAAATTTATGAAAAAAAATAATTTTTTAGAAATAGAAACACCATTACTAACAAAATCAACTCCTGAAGGAGCTAGAGATTATTTAATACCTAGTCGTATACATAAAAATAAATATTATGCATTACCACAATCACCACAATTATTTAAACAGTTATTTATGATATCAGGATTAGATAAATATTATCAAATAGCTAAATGTTTTAGAGATGAAGATTTAAGATCTGATAGACAACCAGAATTTACTCAAATTGATATAGAAGCATCATTTATTACAGCAAAACAAATAAAAAAAATAACTGAAAAAATGATAAAAATGTTATGGAAAAAAATAAAAAATATAAAGCTAAAAAAATTTAAAAAAATTAGTTATAAAAAATCACTAAAATTATATGGAACATCTAAACCTGATTTAAGGATTCCAATAAAAATTATTGATATAAAAGATATTATTGAACAATCTAATCTAAAAAAAACCCAAAAAAATAATCGTATCGCAGCAATATCTATTCCTGAAGGAATAAAATTAACAAATAAAAAAATTAATTATTATAATTCATTTTTAAAAAAATATAACATTAATAAATTATTTTGGATTAAAATTATAAAAATAGAACATCAAAATAATCAAATAAAAACACCACTAAAAAATATTATTTCTGAAAATATTTTAAATAATATAATTAATAGAACTAAAGCAAAAAACGGAGATATAATATTTTTTATAGATGAAAAATATGATATTGCTACTAAAGCATTAGGTAAATTGCGTAACAAAATAAGTAAAGATTTACATTTAATAAATCAATCATTATGGAAACCTATTTGGATAACAAAATTTCCATTGTTTAAAATTAATTCAGATTATACTATTAGTAGTATGCATCATCCATTTACAGCTCCATTAAAAAATATAACAATTAAAAAATTAAAAAATAAACCAAATAAAATTATTTCTAATTCCTATGATATGATTATAAATGGATATGAAATTGGGGGAGGATCGGTAAGGATCAATAATATAAAAATGCAAAAAACAATATTTAATATTTTAGGAATTAACGATAAAGAACAAAATGAAAAATTTGGATTTTTTTTAGATGCTTTAAGATATGGAACTCCCACACATGCAGGAATTGCTTTCGGGTTAGATAGAATAGTAATGCTACTTGGCAATACCAATAATATACGTGATACAATAGCTTTTCCTAAAACGACCAAAGCTTCTTGTTTATTAACTGGAGCTCCAACTAATATATTAAACAATAATTATTAATATTTTTATTATTTAAAATATATAACATATAAAAAAAAAAAAGAGAAATTTTAAAAAAAATATTTAACTAATCAATTTATTTTAATAAAAACATAATAATATTAAATTTGAAAAAATGGAAAATAAAAATATTTTACAAGCATGTAATTTAATAATATTTGGCACTAATGGTGATTTAGCAAAAAAAAAATTGTTACCATCATTATATCAATTAGAAAAAAAAAATATATTGCATAAAAATACCAGGATAATTGGTGTGGGAAGAATACAATTTAGTAAAGATGACTACATTAAAATGGTATATCAATCACTTAAAATCTCTAATAAAAAAAAGCTCAACAAAGTTACATGGAAAAAATTTAATCATCGTCTAAATTTTTGTAATATTGATATTAATATTCCATCTCAATTTTTAAAATTAAAAAATATTATAAAAAATAAAGAAAAAATAATAATCAATTATCTTGCAACTCCTCCAAACACCTTTAAAATTATATGTGATGGGTTAAATTATTCCAATTTAAATAATAAAAATTCAAGAATAATTGTAGAAAAACCTCTTGGAAAATCTTTTATAACATGTAAAAAAATTAATAATCATATTAAAAAATATTTTACAGAAAAACAAATATTTAGAATAGATCATTATTTAGGAAAAGAAACTATTCTAAATTTATTATCATTAAGATTCGCAAATACTTTATTTATAAATAATTGGGACAATAAAATAATTGATCATGTTCAAATAACAATAGCAGAAAGCATTGGTATTGAAGGAAGATGGAAATATTTTGATAAAATTGGACAAATGAGAGATATGGTACAAAATCATTTATTACAGATTTTAACAATAATAGCTATGGATCCTCCAGAAAGTTTGGATGAAAATCAATTAAGAGAAAAAAAAATATCAATTTTAAAATCTTTACGGCCAATTAATTATAAAAATGTTTTAAAAAAAACTGTAAAAGGACAATATACATCTAATACTTTACAAAATAAAAATATACCAGGATATTTAGAAGAAAATGAAGCTAATAAAAAAAGTAATACAGAAACATTCGTATGCATAAAAGCAAATATTGATAATTGGAGATGGTATGGTGTTCCATTTTATTTACGCACAGGAAAAAGATTACCAGTTAAATACTCTGAAGTAGTAATTTATTTTAAAAAACCTAAAATAAATCTATTCAAGAAATCATTGATCAAATTACCACAAAATAAAATAACAATAAGACTACAATCCAATGAAGGTATAGATATACAGATTTTAAATAAAACCCCAGGATTGAATAATAAAAATGAATTACAAACAATAAAATTAAATTGTAATTATAATGAAGTATTCAATTATTCATATTTATCAGATTCTTACGAATATCTATTACTGGAAAGTATGATAGGCACACAAAAACTATTTGTTAAAAAAGAAGAAATAGAAGAAGCTTGGAAATGGATAGATTCAATTATAGATGCTTGGAAAATAAAAAAACAAAAAGTTCATTTATACCCAGCTGGAAGCTGGGGTCCTAATCAATCATTATTAATGATAAATAAAGATAATCGTAATTGGAATAATTTTAATAAAAAATATCAGGAATTGTAATGAATATTGTATTATTTGGTGCTCCAGGTGTTGGAAAAGGAACACAAGCAAAATTTATTTCAAAAAAGTATAATATAAAAATAATATCTACAGGTAACATATTAAGAAATGAAATAAATAAAAATACAATTTTAGGAAAAAATATTTCAAATGTAATAAATTCAGGTAAATTAATTAACGATAAATTAATAACTAAAATTATAAAAAAATATATTTTAAAAAAAAATATAAAAAACAGAATATTACTAGATGGATTTCCAAGAACTATAAATCAAGCATATTCAATAGATAATATTGGCTTAAATATTACTTGTGTATTAGAACTAATAGCACCACATAATACTCTAATTGAAAGAATAATAGGTAGAAGAATAGATTTATCTGGAAAAATATATCATATAAAAAATATAAAAAAAAAAATAAACAACTCAAAAAATAAATTAATTATTAGAACAGATGATAATATAAAAACCGCAAAAAAAAGAATAAAAACATACTTAAAAAATCAAAAACAAATAATAGATTTTTATAATAAAAAATCAATAAATAAAGAAATTAAATTTTATAAAATAAATTGTAATAAAACAATAAAAGAAATAAACAAAAATATATCAAAAATACTTGATAATTTAAAAAAATAATTAAATAAAAATTTTACTTTATGTAAATAAATTACAATTTAATATTATAATTTATTTAATAAAAAATTATTAATACGTTTTATAAAAGAACTAGGTTCACGCAAACTACCATATTCAATTAACATTGCTTGATCAAATAACAATTTAACTAATTCTATAAATCTAGAATTTTCTTTTATATTTATCAGTTTTTTTATTAAATCATGATTAGGGTTAATTTCAAATATATATTTTATATCAGGTACTTTTTGTCCTGTAGAAGCTAATAATTTTACCATTTGAGTATTCATATCATTAGAATCAGTAACTAATACAGAAGGCGAATTAATTAAACGATTAGTTATTCTAACATCTTTTATATAATCAAATAAAATATTTTTTATTTTTTTAATAACAGGAGTTAATACATTTTGATATTTTTCTAATTTTTTAATATTAACTTCATCTAATTTATTTAATGATTCATCAAATTTATTAATTGATTGTAATTTTCTATCATTATATTCAGGCAAATAACTAATCATCCATTCATCAATACGATCATACAGAAATAAAACTTCAATATTTTTTTTATTAAAAAATTCCAAATGAGGATTATTTTTAGCAGTAATATAACTATCAGATGATATATAATAAATTTTATCTTGATTGTCAATCATTTTACTAACATATTCTTTTAAAGAAACTACCTGCTCTTCAACATTACTTTTACTAGAAGAAAATCTCAATAAATCGGCTATTTTATCTTTATTAATTACATCTTCAACCAAACCCTCTTTAAGAATAATACCAAACGTATTCCAAAATATTTGATATTTGTTTAAATCACTATTTGCTAAATTATTTAATTTAGATAAAATTTTTCTTGTAAGAGATTTTTTCAATGATTTTACGATATGATTATCTTGTAAAACTTCACGAGATATATTTAATGATAAATTGCTAGAATCAACTATTCCTTTTATAAATCTTAAATATTTAGGCATAAATACTTCATTGTTATCCATTATAAACATACGATTAACATATAACTTTATACCACTTTTATTATTATGCCATATATCAAAAGGTAATTTTTTTGATATATATAATAAACTTATATATTCTTGATTTCCTTCCACATGATTATGCATCCATAATAAAGGATCTTCATAATCGTGTGTAATATTTTTATAAAATTGTTTATATTCACTATCTGTGATATTAGATTTATTACGAGCCCAAAAAGCAATACCCTTATTTACTTTTTCAGATTTATTAATATTATTATTAATAATAGTGCTTATTTCAACTGGAACAGATATATGTTCAGAATATTTAATAACAATATTTTTTACAAAATCAAAATCCAAAAATTTCTTTTCATTATCACGTAAATATAAACTAATTTCTGTTCCTCTATTATTTTTAATACATTCACTAATAATATAATTACCTTTTCCTTTCGATTTCCATAAAATACCATTATTATTATTAAATACACTTTTTGTATGTACAATAATTTTATCAGAAACTATAAAAGCAGAATAAAAACCAACTCCAAATTGACCAATATAATTATTTTTATTAAAATCTTTATTTTTACATAATTTAATGAATTCTTTTGTACCAGATTTAGCTATAGTACCTAAATTACCTATAACTTCATCTTTATTCATTCCTATTCCATTATCAATAAATTTTATAATACCATTATCTTTATCAATAATAATTTTTATAATAAAAATATCATCATGTTCACATAAATCAGGTTTAGATAAAATATGAAATCGTAATTTTTCTATTGCATCAGAAGCATTAGAGATTAACTCACGAACAAAAATTTCTTTATTAGAATAAAGTGAATTAATCATTAAATGTAAAAGTTGTTGTGTTTCAGATTTAAAACTTTTAGTTTCATATTTTATTTTATTCATTTTAGCTCTCAATAATATATAAATTTTAAAGAAACTATAACTATTTATAAAAATTTTATACAAAATCTAAAAACTATAAAAATTAAATTTTTTTTTTATAAAACAGACAATTAAATTTTATATAAAATAAATGTGAAAAATCGAATAATACCTATATATTGTGTTTAAATAAAAAAAAACAATATATTTTAAACCCAATATATCAACAATTATTTTATAGAAACATACAAAATAGCTTTCATTAAAATCATTTCTATACCTATTTTATAGGTTGGTGATAAAAATAGTTCTTTTCTACCTATTAACAATGTTTTATAAAAATATTGAATCATCTCAATTGTTACAAATAAGGATATTTCCTTAAAAAATTTTATTTCTAAAACTGAACAATTATTATTTATATCAGGTAAATACTTCATAAGTACAATTTTATTTAATAAAATCAACAATTCTATTAATAAAACATCCCAATCAATATCATAATTAGATATCTTATTTAATAACAACAACATCTTTTTTATTTTACGAAAAACTAAACATTTAATTAAAGAAAAATAATATTTTTTATCTAAAATACCCAACATTTTAATAATTATATTAGGTAAAATTCGACCATTACCTATTAACAATGCTTGTTCAGTCAAACTAATAGCATCTCTCATACATCCATAAGAATAATTGGCTAATAAATCTAAAGATAATAAATTAATAGTTATTTTTTCTTTTAATAAAATATATTTTAATTTTTCAATTATTTCAAATTTATTTATACTTTTTAAATTAAATTGAATGCATCTTGATATTATCGTTAAAGGTATTTTACTAAAATCAGTAGTAACTAATATAAATTTAATATGCTCTGGTGGTTCTTCTAATGTTTTAAGTAAAGCATTAAAACTATGTTTAGACAACATATGTACTTCATCAATTAGATAAATTTTAAATCTTCCTTTTAACGGTAAATATTGAGTGCTATCCAATAAATCACGCATATCTTCTACTTTAGTCTTTGACGCAGCATCTATTTCTAATAGATCAACAAAATGACCATTATCTATATCTTTACAGTTATCACAAATATTACATGGAATAAAAGAAATACCCATTTCACAATTTAAAGATTTTGATAACAATCTAGCAGTGGTTGTTTTACCAATACCTCTTATACCGGAAAATAACCATGCATGATGTATAAATCCAGAATTTAGACTATTTTTTATAGCTAACAATACATATTTTTGACCTACTACATCATTAAATATTTTAGGACGCCACTTATTAGCTAATGACATAATAATTTAATCATAAAATTATAAAATACATAAAAATTAAATTTTAGAAATATTTTTATTTATAAAATTCATAATATCCCAACACAAATTTCTAATTCCAGTATTATTAATAGCAGAAATAATATAATAATTACTTTCCCAACGCAGTTTTTTGATAATCATATTTATGGTATATTTAATTTCATTCAAATCAAATAAATCCATTTTGTTAAACAATAACCAACACGTTTTATTAGATAACAAATTTTTATATTTTGTTAATTCATGAATAATTATATTAATATTATCTATTATATTTTTTACTTTCATAGAAGATAAAGAAACCATATGTAATAAAACATCACATCTTTCTAAATGTTTTAAAAAATCTACACCCATACCAATACCTTTAGATGCTCCCTTAATCAAACCAGGTATATCAACTATAGTAAAAAAATTTTTTTCGTTTAAACGAACAACACCTAAATGAGGTCTAATAGTCGTAAATGGGTATAATCCAATCTTGGATTTTACATTTGATATTTTAGTAACAAAAGTAGATTTACCAACATTTGGCATTCCTAACATACCAACATTAGCTAAAATAATTAATCTAAATAAAAAAAATTGTTTTTTACTTATAGACCCAATATTTTTATTATTAAATTTTTTTTTTGAAAATAACTTATAACGTATATTTCCCAGACCCTTTTTACCACCTTTCACTAATAATATTTTTTGATTATAATTAATTATATCAATTATTGTACTACCTGTATCATAATCTATTATTAAAGTTCCAATTGGTACTTTTATTATAATATCACAACCGTTTTTACCACAACGACGATTACTTCCACCATTTTTACCATTAGAAGCAATTATATATTTTTTAAATTTATAATCTATTAAATTACTTAAATTTTTATCTGCTAATAACCATACATTACCACCATTACCACCATCTCCACCATCAGGAATAGGGTAATTTATATTTTTATTATGTTTAAAACTAATACATCCATTACCACCGTTACCTCCTGAAGCACATATAACAACTTCATCAACAAATTTCATATTCAAATATTCCATAAAAATATACAAAAATTTACATTTTATTTAAATAATATGAATATATTTCTTATAAAATTAAGAAATAACACTAACATAATTCTTACTCTTAAGACCACGTTTCTCGAATTTTATATAACCATTCTTAGTAGCAAATAAAGTATGATCTCTACCACAAGATACATTTTTACCAGGATGAAATTTTGTGCCTCTTTGACGTACTATGATAGATCCAACTAAAACAAAAGCACCTCCAAAACACTTTACACCTAATCTTTTAGAATGAGAATCTCGACCATTTCTAGTCGAACCACCAGCTTTTTTTTGTGCCATAAAACATAACCCAAACAATCATTTTAATAAAAAATTAATTAACATAAAACAATACTTAGAATTTTAATATCAGTAAAATATTGTCTATGTCCTTTAAACTTACGATAATGTTTACGACGATTAAATTTTATAATTTTTATTTTTTTATCTCTACCATGAAATAATATCTTCGCTTTTATAAAAACATTAGATACATACGGAAAACCAATTATTGTATCATTTTTATTAACAAACATCAAAATATTATTTATTTCAAATTTTTTTCCTACAGGAAATTCAATCTTATCTACTCTTAATTTAAGACCTTCAAATACCTTATATTGTTTTCCACTATTTTGGATGATAGCATACATAAAAAACTCCCAAATTCCATTATATTTTCTTTAAAAACATAAATTTTGTATATAAAATAATAAAATTAATAAAAAAATAAACAAAAATTTTAAAATAAACATAAAAAATATATAAAAACTAATTTTTATATACATTCTATAATAGCTCCTAAAGAATTCAATTTATTTTTTATAGATTCATAACCTCTGTAAATATGATGTATATTTTTAACAACGGTTATACCATCTGCTATACAACCAGCTAAAACTAAACTAATTGATGATCTTAAATCTGTAGCATTTACCTTGCTACCTATCAATTTTTTTACTCCACAACAAATAATTTTATTATCTTTAATATTTAAACGCGCACCCATTTTAATAAATTCTGAAACATGCATAAATCTATTTTCAAAAATATTTTCAGTAATAACACTAGAACCCTTAGAAACAGAATTTAATAAAGTAAATTGTGATTGCATATCAGTAGGAAAATTTGGATATGGAGCGGTATTAATATTTACAGATCTAGGACATTTACCAATCATATTTAATCGTATCCAATCTTGCCCAAAAGTAATTTTTGCCCCGGTAAATTTTAATTTTTTTAACACTATTTTTAAGTTATTAACACAAGTATTATGACATAATATATCCCCTCCAGATACAGCTGCAGCTATTAAAAAAGTACCAGTTTCAATTCTGTCTGGCATTATATTATAAATACAACTTTTTAAATATTTAACACCTATAATAACAATTTCATTCTTACCTGCATTTATAATTTTAGCTCCAAGTTTATTAAGGAAATTAGCAATATCTATAATTTCTGGATCTCTAGCTGCATTTTTTATAATAGTTGTACCATAAGCTAGCGTTGCAACACTCATAACAGTAATAGTAGCTCCAACACTAATTTTACTAAAATGAATAGTATTACCAATTAATTTATTAACGCTATCAATTTTCAAATGATCGTAATTAAACTTTATTTTTGCACCTAATTTTCTTAAACCCCAAATATGTAAATCAACAGGTCTATCACCTATAGAACAACCACCAGGCAAAATAAGCTTTCCACTTCTCCAACGTATAATTATAGCAGGTAATAACCAAATAGAAGCTCTTATATATTTTATTAATTTACAAGAAAAAAATTTATCACAAATACCTGAAGAATCTATATTCATAAATTTTTTACGATTTATTTTTACCCCTAATTTAGTTAATATTTGAACAGCAACATCAATATCTTGTATATAAGGAACATTTTTTAATATAATAGGTTTTTCAGTTAATAAGGAAATAAATATTATTGCTAAAGATGAATTTTTAGAACCTGATATCCTAATTTCCCCCTTTAATTTTTTAGGTCCTAAAATACGAAATTTATTCATATAATATATTTACGACAAAATAATATTAAAATACATTTTTTTAATTCAGTAATAAAAGAATGCATTTACTAAAATTAATTAAATAGAACGGTTGGACCATTCTTCTAATGTATAAGATTCAATAGAAATTGAATGAATTGTATTATTAATAATATAATCTTTTAATGGTTCATATATAATTTGTTGTTTTTCTACATTAGTTAAACCAATAAATATATCACCGACAGCTATAATCTTCATATGATACTCATTGCCACTAACGTGTAATTCACGTAAAGATATCTTATCTAAGATTATTGATTTAACTTTACTATTATTCATTATGGTATAAAACAATATATATTGTATATAATATTATATATAAATCTAATTTAATTATTTTAAAATAATTAAAATAATTCATAAATATTAATTTATAACTATTACTGTATATATTACAATACAAATTAAAAAAATCAAATTATTAAAATAAATAAAATAATAATAAAAACTAAATTAGCTAATATTTAATAAAATTAATAGTAATTAATATTATATAAAATAAAACTTTTAAAAGAGGTAAAAAAATATGTTTTTTAGAAATAAATATAAACGAACATACTATGGAAAAATAAATAAAAAAATATTAAATAAAGCAAAAATAATAAAATTACTTATATGTGATATAGATGGTGTAATGACTGATGGACTAATATCTTTAGATGAAAAAGGAAGAGAAATAAATGCATTTCATGCAAGAGATGGATACGGTATAAAAATGTTATTAGGTTTCTCAATAAAAGTTGCTGTAATAACAGGAAGAAATACGAAATTAATAGAAGATAGATGTAAAATTTTAGGGATTAAATATCTTTATCAAGGTCAACTAAATAAGATAAAAGCATTTAAAGATTTAATAAAAAAAACAAATATATCATATAATAAAATTGCATATATAGGTGATGATGTAATTGATTGGCCTGTTATGAGTATAATAGGGTTGAGTGTCGCTGTATCTAATGCTCACCCTTTTATTTTAAAAAAAGCACAATATATAACTAATAATAAAGGTGGTAATGGTGCTGTAAGAGAAATATGTGATTTAATTTTAATTGCAAAAAATAAAATAAATTGAATTAAATATAAGAAAAAATAATATTTTTTTATAAATATAAAATAATATCAAGTTAAATTATAATATAAAACGTAAAAAAATAAATATATAATATTAAAATACATAATCATTTAATCTAACTAAATAATATATAATTAAACGAAAATAATATAAATATAAAAAAATATTTTTAATATTAAAAATAATAAATAAAACATGAATAAAAAAAATAATAAAAATACAAAAAAAAAAGAAATTGATTGTATCTCAAATACTGTTTTAAAAAAAATTAATAATAAAACATTAAAAATTATTTTTCAATCTTTTGGATTTAAATATGAAATTCCATCCCATACAAATTATTTATTTGATGTTAGATTTTTACCTAATCCATATTGGGAAGAAAAATTAAAAAAACTAAATGGATTAAATGAAGAAGTAATAAAATTTATAGAAAAACAAAAAAAATTTAATGTATTTATAAAAAAAACAAAAAAATACATTAGTTATCTTATAAATATATCAAAAAAAAATAAATATGAATTAATCATAATTTCTTTTGGTTGTACAGGAGGACAACATCGTTCAGTGTATATTGTTGAAAAATTATGTAATTTATTTAAAAAAAAGGGTTACAATATCGTAAAAATACATAATTCATTATTAAATAAAAAATAATTTTATTTTAATAAAATTAACGTTTTGAAAATTGTGGACTTCGACGAGCTTTACGTAATCCAATTTTTTTACGTTCAACTTTTCGAGAATCACGTGTCAATAAACCTGATTTCCTTAAATTTAAACGATAAGATATATTATATTTAATTAATGCACGAGAAATACCATGTCTAATTGCTCCAGCCTGCCCTGATATTCCTCCACCTTTTACAGTAATAAATAAATCAACCTTATTAATTAAATCTAATAATTTTAATGGTTGATAAATAATCATTTTAGCACTACCACAATTAAAATATTTTTCTAAAGAACGCTTGTTGATTAAAATATTACCACTACCAATACTAAGGAATACACGAGCTGTAGAAGTTTTACGTCTACCAGTACCATAATTTTTAATTATTGACATATTCAATCAATCCAATTAAATATTTAAAGTTATTGGGCATTGAGCCAAATGTTTGTGTTTATTATCAACATATACTTTCAATTTGTTAAATATACGATCATTTAAAGCATTTTTAGGTAACATACCCTTAACAGCAATTTTTAATAAACGATCAGGGTATTTTTTATATAATTCTTCAAACGATTTACATTTTATACCACCTATGTAACCGGTATGAGAATAATATAATTTATTTTTGAATTTCATACCAGAAACAATTATATTTTTAGCATTTATGATAATAACATAATCTCCAACATCAATGTGAGGAGAAAAATAAACTTTATGTTTACCTCTCAATATATTAGCTACAAAACTAGCTAATCTACCTAAAATTTTATTACTTGCATCTATAATGAACCATTGAGGTAATAAAGTATTAGCATTAATCTTTATATTTTTCATTGTTTTAAAATACCTGTTAAATAAAATCTAAATTTAATTCATAAATTAACAAAATATAATTGACAAAATAACAACTAATCATGATACAATTAATTAATAAAAAAACAAATTAATTTGATAAATAATAAAATATAAATAATTTAAAAAAATAATATTTTTTTTTATTAAAACTAAAAATATTAAGAATCATCAGAATAATCTCTAGGTGTCTTAACCCATGTATCTTTATGCATTGAATTTTTAAATAAAGATTCATTATTTTTATTATCATTAAATAACAAATCATTTGAGCTTTGAGACATATGCTTATATAAATTTTTATATTCTTCAGATATATTACTTAACAATTCAGCAGCATGAGAAAAATGATATGTTAATATATTTTTATAATTATTTAATTTAATCTCATTATTAATAAAAAAATCAGATGAATGATTAATCTTTAATGTTTTTTTATTTTTTAAGTAACTAATAAATAAACCCATACATATACCAACAAATAAATTAATTATAGATATAAAACAATACTTTAAAAACATTCATAACTCCAAAATATTTTAAAATTTTATAAAATAAAAAGTAATCCAAAATTTTAATAAATAAATAAAATTTTATATACATTAAAAAATAATAATCAATAAAAATATATTAACAACATATTTTTTTAACACCGTTTTCAGTACCAATAAGTAACAAATCTGCTTTACGATTTGCAAATAATCCAACAGTGACAACTCCATCAATTAAGTTAATTAAATTTTCTAATTTAACGGGATCATAAATTTTTAAATTATGAATATCAATAATAATATTTCCATTTTCAGTAATTACATTATTTCTACATTTACATATACCACCAAATTTCTTTAATCTATTCATAACATAATTGCATGCTATAGGTATAACTTCTACAGGTAAGGGGAAACCACCTAAATGTTTTACATATTTAGACTTATCAACAATACAAATAAATTTATGGGCAACAGATGAAATAATTTTTTCTCCAGTTAATGCAGCTCCTCCACCTTTAATCATCTGTAATTGATGATTTATTTCATCTGCTCCATCAACATATACCAAAATATTATTTACACTATTTAGATCATAAATTGAAAAACCCAAATTTTTTAATTTTAAAGTTGAAGAATAAGAACTAGAAACTACACCTTTAACTAAATGTTTTATAGTACTAAGAGCATCAATAAAATAAGAAACAGTACTACCTGTACCTATACCAATAATAGTATTAAACGGTATATATTTTAGTACATACCAAGCAACTTTTTTCTTCAATTCATTTTGATTCATAGAATAATATTACATCTATAAAATAAAAAAATATTTACTGAATCCAAAATTTTAACACAAATTTACAATTGATTGACAAGTTTATTAAAAAATATAATAATATATAAAAAAATAAAAAAAGTAAAATTTATGAAAAAAAATAAAGAAATAATACTTATAAGACATGGAGAAAGTATATGGAATAAAGAAAATAAATTTACTGGATGGCAGGATATTGATTTATCAAAAAATGGAATTATTGAAGCAAAAAAGGCTGGAAATTTATTAAAAAAAAAAAAATATTTTTTAGATATAGCATATACTTCAATGTTAACTAGAGCAATACATACATTATGGATAATATTAAAAACACTTAACCAGGTATGGTTACCTGTATATAAAACATGGAGATTGAATGAAAGACACTATGGAAATCTAGAAGGTATGAACAAAGATAAAATAAAAGAAAAATATGGAATTAAACAAGTAAATTTATGGAGAAGATCACTTAATGTATCACCGCCAAAAATGGATGAAAAAGATAAAAGATTTTTAATCAATGATATTAGATATAAAAAATTAAAAGAGAAATATATACCTAATGGTGAAAATTTATCTTCCACAATAAAAAGAATAATTCCATACTGGGAAAAAAATATTATAAATCAATTAAAAAAAAATAGGCGTATTATTATTGTAGCACATGGTAATTCCTTAAGGGGTTTAATAAAATATATTAGTAATTTAAATGAAAATCAAATCAGCAAATTAAATATACCAACCGGTATTCCCATGATTTACGAATTTTCTAACAAAAATAAATTAATAAAAAATTATTATTTAAAATAAACAAAAAATAATATTAAAATTTTGAAAAATTATTAACAAATAGAAATGTACAAAAAATATTATATGAATCATGCTATAAAATTAGCTTGTCTTGGTAAATATACAACTTCGCCTAATCCAAATGTAGGATGTGTAATTGTAAAAAATAATAATATTGTAGGAGAAGGATGGCATGTTAAAGCAGGTAGTAATCATGCTGAAATAAATGCATTAAAAATGGCAGGATATAAATCAAATGGAGCTACCGCTTATATTACCATGGAACCATGCAATCACTACGGGAAAACACCACCATGCTGTAAAGAATTAATAAAGGCCGGTATAAAAAAAGTTATTATTCCAACATTGGATCCTAATCCTAAGATATCAGGAAGAGGTATATTAGAATTAAAAAAAAATGGTGTTATTGTAGAAACAGGATTGCTAGAAGAAAAAGCAAAAAAAATAAATAAAGGATTTTTTAAAAGAATGAAAAAAGGAATGCCATTTGTACAGTTGAAATTAGCAACATCTATAGATGGTAAAACAGCATTAGCTAATGGTAAAAGCAAATGGATAACATCTGTAACATCTCGTAATGATGTTCAAAATTTTAGAATGTTAAATGATGCTATATTAAGTACAAGTAAAACAATACTATCAGATAATTCTAAATTAGTAATTAAAAAAGAAAAATTTAGTAATAAAAAAATATTGATTTCTACTAATAAACACATTAAAATTAATATTCCACAACCATTAAGAATTATAATAGACAGTAAAAATCGTATTACACCTATGTATAATTTATTTAATTATAAAAGTGAAATTTGGTTAATACGTTTAAAAAAAGATAATAATATTTGGCCAAAACATGTAAAACAAATAATTTTAAATTCAAATAATAAAATTATAGATTTAGTAAAATTAATGTATATGTTTGGAAAAACAAATATAAATAATTTATGGGTTGAATCAGGAGCATTATTAGCTGGATCTTTAATAAAATTAAAACTAGTCGACGAATTAATATTATATGTAGCTCCTAAAATTTTGGGTAATTTATCAAAAAGTTCATTTATAATACCTGAAATAAGAACGATATCTGAAGGATATAAATTTAAATTTGATAACGTAAAATATATAGGATCAGATTTAAGAATGATATTAACACCAAAATATTAACTTTAATAAAATATACATTTTAAAATTAAAAAAAACTATGAATATTATAAAAGTACCATTAACAGCATCATATGCAAAAATAGCAATAATAATATCAAGATTTAATGAGTTTACAAATAAAAATATATTAGAAAGTGCAATAGATGTTTTAAAAAGAATAGGTGAAATACAAGACAAAAATATAACAGTAATCTGGGTACCAGGAGCTTGTGAATTGCCTATAACCTGCAAAATAATTGCAAAAAATAAAAAATATCATGCAATAATAACATTAGGAACAATAATTAAAGGAGAAACATTACATTTTAAAAGTATTTCTAGTATAGTTAATAAAGAAATAGCAAATATCAGTATAACTCACAACATACCAATTATTATTGGTGTAATAACCGCAAATAATATAGAACAAGCTATAAACAGATCAGGTATGAAATTTGGTAATAAGGGATGTGAAGCAGCATTAACCACATTAGAAATGATAAATATAATAAAAAAAATAAACTCTCAAAAATGAAAATCAAGTGAATATTTTATATCGTAAATCAGCAAGAAAAAGAGCTGTACAAGCATTATATAGTTGGCAAATATCAAACAATAACATTAATGATATTGAACATCATTTTTTAAAAAAAAAAAATAATAAAATAGATATAATTTATTTTAAAAAAATATTTAATGGAGTAACAAATATAGTAAAAGAATTAGATGAAATTATAAAATTATACATCTTAAGAAAAATAAATACATTATCTTTAATAGAAAAAACAGTATTAAGAATTTCATTATATGAATTAAAAAATTGTAACGAAATTCCTTATAAAATAATAATAGATGAAGGTATTGAATTAGCTAAAATATTTGGATCAAAAAATAGCTATAAATTTATAAATGGAGTATTGGATAAAATAGTTGTTAAAATGAAATTAAAGAATTAAAAATGTATTTTAATAAAATTGAAAAAAGTAGTTTAAAAATGTAAAAAAATATTGTTTTTTAAAATTAAATTTATTAACTAAAAAATTAAATATATTTTATATAAATAAAATAAAATAATGAAAAAAATAAATAATTTAGCATATATACTAGCAATAGGCGGTGGTATAGGATTAATACCAATTATGCCTGGTACATTGATCTCTTTACTAACAATACCATTATGGTCTATAGTAAATTTTTTTTTTAAAATTAAAATTATTTATTTAATTGCAATTATAAATATTACAGTTGGAATATATATATGTAAAATAGGAGAAAAAAAAATAGGAAAAAAGATCATAAAAGTATAGTATGGGATGAATTTACAGGAATGTGGTTATCATTAACAATTATTAATGATAAATCAAAAATTTTTATAATAATTATCTTGTTTCGTACAATAGATATTACAAAACCATGGCCAATAATAAAAATACATCGTCACTTATCAGGAGGATTTGGAATAATGTTAGATGATATAATATCTAGTATAATAACTGGTATGTTAATATCTTTAATAAAAAATTAATATGCAAATAAAGTACTCAACCAAGTTAAAATTTGTTCTTTAATACCATAATAATCTAATTTATATTCACAACATATTTCATCTTTATTACCTGAAGGAATAAACATATCAGGCAAACCAATATTTAAAATTATAATTAATATGTTTTTATTCAAAAACAACTCATTAACACCACTACCAGCTCCTCCTTTAATAATACCTTTCTCTATAATAACAAAATATTTATGATGTTCAGATAATTTAATAATTAAATCATCATCTAGAGGTTGTATAAACCTCATATCTACCAAAGTAGTATTAAAAATTTTTACAATTTTATATATATCAAATAATAATATACCAAAATTTAAAATTACCAAATCCTTACCACATCTTAAAATTACACCTTTTCCTATAGTTATTAAGGACATTTATTTTAAATTTACATTAATAACTATACCCTTAAGATAACGAATTACACAGGATACCAGAGAATATTTATATGCAGTAAATAACATACTACTAAACTCATTTGCATCACTTGTAGTCATGATTATCATATTAGTAATACAATGTAAATATAAAATATAAAAAATTCACTGATGTATTTTACCATCCTCACCCACTATTACGACACGATTAAATCGCTAATATTATAATAATATTTTGTAAAGTTATATCATGAATTATTTGATCATAAGTACGTTGTAAAAAAAATAGAGTATATTACTACTATAACCTTATAACCAACTACAGATAATCCAGCAACAAAAATGATACTATGTTGTTCTGCTATACCAACATCAAAATATTAATTAGGTAATCTTTAACAAATTTATTTAAACCTTATCCTTCAATCATAGCAGGTGTGATAACCATCAATTTTTTGTCTTTTTTAGCGATATTACATAAAAAATCCCCTAAAATATCAGAATAATTAATTGAAGAATTATTAATTTTATAAAACTTACCTTTATTAAAGTTAAATTTTGGAACTAAATGCCATTTAATAGGATCATTTTTAGCTAAAAAATAACCTTTACCTTTTATAGTATGTAAATATAATATCTTAGGTACTGACTTATCCTTAATATTTTTATTAACAATAAAACATCATGTCCATTTATGGAATTAATATATGAAAAACCTAATTTTTCAAAAAACTTTTTACATATATAAATTTTATTTAAAAAAATATGATAATTATCATTTCTAATATAATCTTTATTAAAAATTATTTTAGATAAATATCTATTTATAGATCCCACATTTTTAAAAATAAACATATTATTATTATTAATTATGATTAATAAATTATTGTCAACATCACCTGTATGATTAATAACTTCATATGCTATACCTGTTGTAATAGGCACCATCGCCTATTATAGAAACAACCCCCTTTATTTTATTTTTCCCTTTTAAAAAATATAACCATACCCAATACTGCACTAATAGATGTAGAAAAATGACCAACAGTAAATACATCAAATTCACTTTCTTCTCTACAAGTAAATGTATTAAGACCATCTATTTTTCTTATTGTATATATTTTATTAAATCTTCCAGTTAATATTTTATAAGGATAAGTTTGATGACCTATATCCCAAATAACTTTATCAAAAAGAGTTTATAATGTAAAACAACAATTAATTTAATAACACCTAGTCCAGAAGATAAATGTCCTACAGATAAACTTACACTATGCAATAAATAAAAACGTAATTCATTACACAAAATTAATATTTTCATCTTTTGACAAAAAACGTAATTTTTCTATTGAATTAATAGTTGATAAAATTAGATATTTAATATTATTGATATTCATATTTAATTTATTAAAAATATTATTTTAAATAATTAATAATTATTTTTTTTAACAATATTTTATTAATTATTTTATCATCTATTTTAAAATGAATTGTATTTTCTTTTTTAAAGAATAATACTTCTATAATACCAGGTTGATTAATCAAAAAATCAATAAGGGATCTACTATTCAAAATATTTTTGTTTAATACAAAACGTACATTAGTATAAAATATTGGTTCCTTAATATTTAATATTAATAAAAACCAAATAATTATCAATATACAAGAAATAAGAAAAACTATTTTTAAATTAAAATTATTTAATATAATTCCACTAATAAAACTACCTAGAAAAGAACCAAAAAATTGATAAGTAGAAAAAATACCTATAGCAGTACCTCTGTATCCAATAGGTGAAAAATAAGACAACAAAAAAGGTAATAAAAATTCTTTAATATTAAAAAATATAAAAAATAACTGCATGCCAAATAAAGATAATATAAAATTATTAATCGATAAATAAAGTAAAAATTCAGCTATAAATAACATTATTATAGTAATTTTAAAAAATATTTTAATATGACGTTTAAATTTCAAATATATAATAACAGGAACTGAACAAATAAAAGAAATAATTACCATAAAAAAATATAATTTCCAATAATTAGATTTTAAGAATTTAAAATTGTTTAATAATATAGGAAATGTGATAAAATTAAACATAAGAATTATATGTAAACAAAAAATACTAAAATTTAATCTAAATAAATTTAGATTAAAAAAAATTTTATATATGCCAGTTTTAACAATAGATACATCTCTATTTAAAATATGATTATTAGGGCAAGGTACTATAAAAATAGCAATTAAAATACCTAATAATCCTAAAAATGATGCTATAATAAATAAACTTTGAATACCAAATAAATTAGCAATAAAAGGACCTAAAAACATAGAAATAGAAAAACCTAAACCAAAAATAACACCCATAAATCCTAAAGATTTCATACGATTTTTTTCATCTAATAAATCTGATAAAAGAGCCATTGATGGTGAAGTTATTGCTCCTAATCCTTGTATTGCTCTACCAATAATTATATTCCAAATAGAATTTTTATAACATGCAATTAAATTACCAATAACAAAAATAATTAGACCTATAATAATAAATTTTTTATGCCCATATTTATCAGATAAGAAACTAAAAGGTATTTGAAAAATACTCTGTATTAAACCATAAATACCTACAGCAATACCAACTAATTTATTAGTAGCATAATGTATTTCAATACCATGAATTGTAATAACTGGCAACAACATGAATAAACCAAAAACTCTTAAAAATAAAATAGATATTAAACCAAATAATGCACGATATTCAATAGTATTCATAATATTACATAAATTAAAAATTAAGATTTAAAAAAATAAAAACTAAAAATATATATAAAAATATACTTAATAAATAACATAATCAATAGATATCATAAAATTAATTAAAACTACAATTAATAAAGAATATAAATATACACATCTAGACCAAATTCTATCATTATTTAAATAAATAAAACCTATACATGATATAAAAAACCAAAAAAAATCAGCACAAGATATAACAATTAAATATTTATAATTAACATAATTAAAAAAATACAAAAATAAAGAAGATAAAGAAAAAATAATTATATAAAAAATAATATATTTTTTAGTTAATAAAATACCTTTAACAATGGGCAATATTTTAATATCTATTTTTCTATAATCACATATATTATATATCATACTAGAATAAGAATGAGGAATTTGCCAAAAAATGTACATAATAAATAAAATAAAAGCACAATAATCAAAATTATTAGTAACAGAACAATAACCTATAATTGGTGGAATAGAACCAGATAAACTTCCTATTAATATACTATGTATAAAATATCTTTTCATGATCAAACTGTATAAAATTACATAAATTAAAAATCCTATCAAAGATAAAATAGAAATAAACATATTACAAAATTTGTATAAAAATATAAAACCCAAAAAACCAAAAAATAAAGCAATAAAAAATACTAAATAAAAAGTGATAGAATTTAAAATATAAATTCTATTCTTAGTTCTTTGCATTTTACAATCTATATCACAATCAATTAAATTGTTTAACATGCAAGAAGAAGATAACACTGCAAACATACCTATCAAAGTATTAAATAAAAGTAAGTAATTTATATTACCCTTAGAAGCTAATAAAAAACTTCCTAAACAAGAAATTAAATTTCCAATAACAATTCTAGGTTTAATAAGATTAAAATATTTAATAAACATTATTTAATTATAATACACAAAAAAAAATTATTTATACTGTAAATGGAATAATATCCATTTAGAGCCCAGAATAATAATTAAAATGATAAAAAAAACAAAAATCATAGAAATAATATTTAAATACCATTTTAAAAAATCATAAAAATGCAAAAAACATAATAAATGTATTATGAACTGAAATACCATAAAAAAATAAATTAAATCTAGGGTTATATTATAATTAAAAATTTTATAAAATATAACAAAAAAAGACAACACAATTAAAAATAAAGATGAAAATACACCTGTTATATATAATTTAATTTCATTATTTAAAAAAATGAATTTTTTAAATAAATATTTCATTAAACTACTCCTATTAAATACACAAAATTGTATAAAAATATCCATACTATATCTAACAAATGCCAAAATAATCCTAAACAAATAAAACGATTAATATTAATTTTACTAAAACCATGATAATGAAAATGAAATAACATAACTAATATCCAAATTAAACCACAAATAACATGTAATCCATGAATACCTAACAAAGTAAAAAATGCTGAAAAAAAACCATTAATCAAAGGAGAAAAACCTAAAAGATACAAATTATAAAATTCATAAAATTCTAAAAAAACAAAACCAAAACCTAAAATGAAAGTTATACATAAAAATAAAATACAATAAATCTTAGAATAAAATTTCTTTAAAAAAACTAAAAAAATACCATAACTAAAAGAACTAAATAATAATAAAATAGTTTCAAAAAAAATCACATAGAAATTAAACACTTTATTAAAATCAACTAAATTATGAAAATTAAAACTCATAATTATATATACTGTAAATAAAACACCAAAAATAATCAAATCACTTAATAAATAAAACCAAAAACCTATAATTCTATTTGAAAAATTTTCTTCATATTTTAAATTATTTTTCTTAAAATATATTAAATTCATTAAATTTATCCATATAAAAGATGAAATTAAAATATATCTATTTTTTTTTATTTTTAATTATATGTCCTTTAATAATAAAAAAATTATCACTTTCAAAAGTCTTAAAAATAAAAACTATAAAAACAAAAATAATTGATAAACAAAATAACCACCAAATATGCCATATAGCAGAAAACCCTACTAATAAAGTGAAAAATGATATTAAAATACCAAAACAATTATTTTTAGGCAAATATATATATTTATCAAATTTATAATTTTTATTTTTATTATTGTTTTTTTTCATTTTCCAAAAAGCATCTTTACTATAAACATTAGGTAAAACAGAAAAATTATAAATAGGAGGAGGTGAAGATATAGACCATTCTAAAGTTCTACCATCCCAGGGATCACCTGTCAAATCAATATTTTCGTTACGATAAATAATGGAAACAACAAATTGAACTATTTGAAAAATTATACCAATGGTAATTAAAATCGTACCAATTGCAGACAAAACTAATAAATTATGATAATTATGATCAATATTTTGACTTAATCTTCTAGTCATACCCATTAATCCTAAAAAATATAAAGGAATAAAAGATACAAAAAAACCAATAAACCAAAACCAAAACGCAATCTTACCAATGAATTCATTTAAAGTAAAACCAAAAAATTTAGGAAACCAATATGATATTCCAGCAAATAAACTAAATACTACTCCACCTATAATAACTGTATGAAAATGAGCAACTAAAAATAAACTATTATGTAAAATAAAATCTGCTCCAGGAACTGCTAATAAAACTCCAGCCATACCACCTATAGAAAAAACTATTAAAAAACCTATAGTCCACATTATTGAAGAATGTAAATATACTTTACCTCTATAGATGGTAAATAACCAATTAAAAACCTTTACACCAGTAGGTATAGCAATAATCATAGTAGCAATACCAAAAAAAGAATTAACATCAGCGCCAGCACCCATTGTAAAAAAATGATGCATCCATACAATAAATGAAAGGAATGTAATTGAAATAGTAGCCCAAACTAAAGAAACATATCCAAAAATTTTTTTCTTTGAAAAAGTAGATACTACTTCTGAAAAGATACCAAAAGCAGGTAAAATTAATATATAAACCTCTGGATGACCCCAAATCCAAATTAAATTTACATACATCATTACATTGCCACCTAAATCATTAGTAAAAAAATGAAAATTTAAATATCTATCTAATGTTAATAATAATAAAGTTGCTGTCAAAACAGGAAATGACAATATGATAAGTATATTTGAACAAAGAGTAGTCCATGTAAAAATAGGCATTCTAAATAAAGTCATACCCTTAGCACGCATTTTTAAAATAGTAACACAAAAATTAATTCCAGTTAATAAAGTACCTATTCCTGATATTTGCAAACTCCATATCCAATAATCTACACCAACGCCAGGACTATATTGTAATTCTGATAAGGGCGGATATGCTAACCAACCAGTACGAGCAAATTCACCTATCCATAAAGATAAATTTATTAAAACAACACCTGCAAAAGTCAACCAAAAACTTAAATTATTTAAAAAAGGAAAAGCAATATCACGACAACCAATTTGCAAAGGTATTATATAATTCATAAAACCAATAATAAAAGGCATAGCAACAAAAAATATCATTATTACACCATGAGCAGTAAAAATTTGATCATAATGTTCTGAGGATAAAAACCCCTGATGATAATTTGAAGATAATACTTGTTGTCCTCTCATCATTAAAGCATCAATAAAACCTCTAAACAACATAACTAAAGATAAAATAATATACATTATACCTAATCTTTTATGATCAACACTAGTGAACCATTCAGACCATAAATATTTCCATTTTTTTAAATAAGTAATTATAAAAATCAAAAATATAGTTACAAAAAAAACAAAAATAATTGTAGATAAAATAATAGGTTCATGAAAAGAAATTGCATCCAAAGTTAATTTACCAAACATCTCCTAACTCCATAATAAAAATAAAAACCTTTTAAGTAATATTGGTAGTTTAATTTTAATAATTTTTAAATTTATTAATTATTTGAAAAAATGTATTACTATTAACATAAGAATAATATTTTATAAAATGATTTGTAGTAGGTAAAGCTAATTCTTCAAAATCAAACATTGTGTTTATTTTAAATTTAGATTTTTTAATGAAATTTACACATTTTAAAAAACTTTCATGTGTTGGTTCAACATAAGTAATAAATTTCATATTAGAAAATCCAATACCACTATAATTGGAGGATATACCATGATATATTCCGGGTTTACTTGCAATTAAATACAATTTAGTACTCATACCAGGCATAGCATAAATTTGACTTCCTAAATTAGGTATAAAAAAAGAATTCATAACAGAATTGGAAGTAACTCTAAACAATATCGTAGTATTTAATGGAATTATAACTTTGTTTACAATTCCTACAGAATATTTAGGATAAATAAATAACCATTTCCAATCTAATGCTATAACATGAATTTCAAGATAATTATTTTTATTTCCAATAATTCTACTAGGATCTAATTTATGAGTTGTTCTCCATGTAATTAATGCTAAGAAAAATATAATAAAAATTGGAATAATCCAAATTATTAATTCTATAATATTAGATTTATTCCAATTAGGAAGATAAACACTATTTTTATTAGCTTTATACCTAAAAACAAAAAATATTGTCATAAATATCACTGGCAAAACTACAAAAAGCATTAAAATAAATGATATAAATATTAATTTATGTTCTTCAGTTGCAATCACCCCTCCAGTAGATAAAAAATCGACACTACAACCACTCAACAAAATGGTTAGTAATATAAAAAAACATTTATACATAAAAAACCTCATTAAACAAATAATATTTTAATCAAATAAAATATTAAAAATTTAATTAAAATAATTCTATTTCAAACCATTTATAGTACCTTTAGGTAAAATATTGGAAATAAAATCACGTTTTATAATTACTTCAGTAGAAGAATTTATCAATAAAGTAATATAATCAGCGCTATTAATTTTAACAACACGACCGATTAAACCACTAGTTGTTAATATCTCTTCACCTTTTGTAATTGATTCGACTATATTTTTATGCTCTTTGGAACGTTTTTGCTGAGGACGTAAAATTAAAAAATAAAAAACTAAAATAAAAATAAATAACATAAAAAATATAGAATATGAACTACTTTGATTGACATAATCCATAGAATCAGAAACATTAGAAAAAAATACTCTCATTTAATTACCTTTTATTATTTTATACAGAACAGTAATTTGAATAAAATAAATTTTATCATACAAAAGAGTAAAAATAAACTTGTAGAAATATTAAATATATGTTAAATTAAATGATTAATTATGATTATTATTCGAGATAATATTATGGTAATGGTTACACATGAAGCACCTAACTTTATTGCACCTGCAATATTAGGCAATGGAAAATTGACACAAAATTTTAATATGAAAGAATACAAAAAAAATAAATATGCCATAGTATTTTTTTGGCCAATGGATTTTACATTTGTATGTCCATCAGAATTAATAGCATTTAATAAAAGATATAAAAATTTTAAAAAAAGAAATGTTAAATTAATAGGAATTTCAATAGACTCAATTTTTGTTCATCAACAATGGAAAAAAACAAAAATATCTGATGGGGGAATAGGTGAGGTAAAATACGTAATGGTTTCTGATATAAAAAGAAAAATTCAAAAATCTTACTGTATAGAAGATAGTAAGAATGGGGTAGCATTACGTGCATCATTTTTAATAGATAAAAATAACATAATTAGACATCAAACAGTTAATGATTTACCATTAGGTAGAAATATAGATGAAATATTAAGAATAATAGATGCGTTGCAAATACATGAAAAAAATGGCAATGTATGTCCGGCTCAATGGAAAAAAAATAAAAAAACTATAAAACCTACTTTTGAAGGAATCACAAAATATCTAAGTAATAATTTAGATGATTTATAATTTTATTAAAAATTATATGATATTAAATATAAAAAATAATTTTAATTTTTATAAAAAAAAATAATAGTTTTAATAATGTTAATTACATGAATGTTTTTTACTTAAAAAACAAATATTTAGAATTTAAGAATTAGAATAAACAATAAAAATAATTTAATTTTATAATTATAATATATAAATAACAAATAATAATACACACTTAAAATAAAAAAAAATTTTGAACAATTGAAATTAATATTAAATACTAGAAAACATAGATAAGTACATTTTTTTATAAAAAAAATAAATAATTTTAAAAAAACTAAAGTAAAGTTTTTAATAATTAAAAATTAATCTAAATATAAATAAAATAATTAAATTAACTATTAATGGAAAATAAAATATCTTTTATTTTCTTTAATGGATTTAATGAATTTATAATTGGTCTACCAATAACTATATAATCTATTCCAATTTTTTTCGCTTTTATAGGATTAATTATTCTTTTTTGATCATTACAATTATCATTGTAACATCTTATTCCTGGTACAATTAACTTAAAGTTTTTACCAAATTTAATTTTTAAATTATTAGCTTCATAACCGGAACAAACAACACCATCCATTCCACAATCATAAGATAATTTAGCAAGTAATTCTGTATAATTATATGTAGAAAATGAAATTCCTAAATCAATTAAATCATGATCATTTAAACTAGTTAATAATGTAACAGATATTAATAATGGAACATCCCCATAAAATCTATCTAAAACATTACGAGCTTCAAGTAATACACCTTTACCACTTACAGCATGAATATCAACCATCCAAACACCCATTTTAGCTGCGATTTCTATAGATGATAAAACAGTATTTGGAATATCATGAAATTTTAGATCCAAAAATATTTTAAATCCACGTTTATGTAATAAATCTATCAATCTATAACCAAATAACATAAATGTATTTATACCAATTTTTACACGACATAATGTGGGATTAATTTGATCTATAAAATTTAATATATCTTTTTTATTAAAAAAATCCAAAGCTACTACAATTGGCAAATAAGAAAAATTGAACATTATTTTATTATCCTTAATATAATTTAAAATAAACTATAAGACTTAATTAATATGATAAAATGAAAAACAAATAATTTTAAAATTGTATTCTGTTAATAACATTATCAAATTTATCAAAATATCATATTTAAATTAAAGAAATCATATGCAAATATCATAATATTTATAATATAATTTAATTGATATAATACATTGTAAAAATTAATATAAATTAAATTTAAGAGGTATTTAAACAATGAAAAAAACTCCAATGACATTAAGAGGAGCAAAAAAATTACGTAAAAAACTTGATAAACTTAAAAAAATCAAAAGACCTCATATTATTTCTTTAATTGCAGAAGCACGTAAACATGGAGATTTAAAAGAAAATGCTGAATATTATTCAGCTAGAGAAGAACAAGGGTTTTGTGAAGGTAAAATTCAAGAAATTGAAACAAAATTAGCAAATGCACAAATTATAGATATAAAAAAAATCCCTAATAATGGTAAAATAATATTTGGAACAACAGTAACAATATTAAATATTAACTTAAAAAAAAAATTTACTTATAGAATAGTCGGTGATGACGAAGCTAATTTAAAAGAAAACCTTATTTCAGTAAATTCCCCTATAGCTAGAGGTTTAATATGTAAAATAATAGGTGATCATACAATTATACAAACTCCATGTGGTAAAATAAAATATAAAATACTACAAGTTGAATATATATAAAAACTATAATAATATATTTTAATTAAAAAAATACTTGATTTAATAAATAAAATATGGTTTATATATGAAAAAAAAAATAAAAAAATAATTTGAATAGATGGTTTAATAAACATACAAATGATTTTTATACAAGAGAAGCATTTAAAAAAAAATTACGTGCAAGATCATGGTATAAATTATCTCAAATAAACAAAAAAGATAAATTATTTAAAAAAAATATGATAATTATAGATTTAGGATCAGCTCCCGGAGGGTGGTCTAAATACGCAGTTAAAAAAACAAATATAAAAAAAAGTTTGATAATATCTAATGATATATTGCCTATGAAACCAATAAACGGAATAAATTTTATAAAGGGAGATATAAAAAGAAAATCAATAAAAAATAAATTGATAAAATCAATAAACAAAAAAAAAGTCGATTTATTAATGTCAGATATGTCACCAAATATTAGTGGTATACCATCAATAGATATACCAAAATCGATCAATCTAATTAAATTAGCAACTAAAATAGCAAAAAAAATATTAAAAAAAGAAGGTAAAATGTTAATAAAAGCATTTCAAAGCAAAGAATTAAATGATTACTTAAAATATATTCATACCCTATTTAAAATAGTAAAAATAAGAAAACCATATGCTTCAAAAATATCTTCTAGAGAAATTTATATCTTAGCAACAAATAAAATTTAATATTTTATTTAAATTAACTTATTAAATAAACAAAATTATCTTTAATATGAGGTTGTTGTCTTGAATGACATGGCAAAAAATTTAATTTTATGGTTAGTAGTAGCTATTATACTAATTTCGGCATTTCAAAATTTTAGTACTAATGAAATAAATTATCATAAAATAGATTATTCAACTTTTATGTTAGAAGTTAATAAAAACAAGGTAAAAGAAGTATGTATTAATGGAAGAGAAATTAAAATTAAAAATAAAGATAATACCAAATATATCACTTATATCCCCGTTAATGACCCAAAACTATTAGATATTTTATTAACAAAAAATGTAACAGTAATAGGAGAAGCACCTGAAGATCCAAGTTTAATAGCTTCAATATTCATCTCTTGGTTTCCTATGTTATTGCTTGTAGGTGTATGGGTATTTTTTATGCGTCAAATACAAGGTGGTGGTGGTAAAGGTGCTATGTTATTTGGTAAAAGTAAAGCTAAAATGTTGTCTGAAAATAAAATAAAAACAACTTTCGCAGATGTAGCCGGGTGTGACGAAGCAAAAGAAGAAGTTATGGAATTAGTGGAATATCTAAAAAATTCAAAAAAATTTCAAAAATTAGGAGGTAAGATTCCAAAAGGTCTGCTAATGGTTGGTCCTCCAGGAACAGGAAAAACCTTATTAGCTAAAGCAATTGCAGGTGAAGCAAAAGTACCATTTTTTACAATTTCAGGATCTGATTTCGTAGAAATGTTTGTTGGTGTTGGAGCATCAAGAGTAAGAGATATGTTTGGACAGGCAAAAAAATCTTCACCATGTATAATTTTTATAGATGAAATTGATGCTGTAGGTAGACAAAGAGGAGCGGGATTAGGTGGTGGACATGATGAAAGAGAACAAACATTAAATCAAATGTTAGTAGAAATGGATGGATTCGAAGGAAATGAAGGAATAATTGTAATAGCAGCCACAAACAGACCAGATGTACTAGATCCAGCTTTATTACGTCCTGGAAGATTTGATAGACAAGTAATAGTAGAGTTGCCTGATATTCGTGGAAGAAAACATATATTAAAAGTACATATGAAAAAAGTTCCACTAGCTAAGGATGTACAACCAATAATTATAGCAAGAGGAACACCAGGTTTTTCAGGGGCTGATTTAGCAAATTTAATAAATGAAGCGGCTTTATATGCAGCTAGAAATAACAAAGAAGTTGTATCCATGTTAGAATTTGAAAAAGCTAAAGATAAAATATTAATGGGTACAGAAAGAAAATCAATGGTAATGACAGAATTACAAAAGGAATCTACAGCATATCATGAAGCTGGACATGCAATAATAGGAAGATTATTACCAGAACACGACCCAGTACATAAAGTGACTATAATTCCTAGAGGAAGAGCTTTAGGAGTAACATTTTTTTTACCAAAAAATGACAATATTAGTACCAATAAAAAAAAATTAGAAAGTCAAATTTCAACATTATATGGAGGTAGATTAGCTGAAGAAATTATTTACGGCACTGAAAATATTTCAACTGGATCATCTAATGATATAAAAGTTGCTACTACGTTAGCTAGAAATATGATTACAAAATGGGGGTTTTCAGAAAAATTAGGACCTTTATTATATGCAGAGGAAGAAGAAGAAATATTTTTAGGAAGATCTATGACAAAAAATAAACATATATCTGAAGATACTGCTAGAATTATAGATCAAGAAATAAAATTATTAATAGAAAATAATTACAAAAGGGCTAAAAACATATTAAATAAAAATTTAGATATTTTACATGCTATGAAAAATGCATTAATGGAATATGAAACAATAGATGCTAAACAAATTGATGATTTAATATCAAGAAAAAATATAAAAACAACAGAGGAATTAAAAAAAATTAAAAATAAAATAAACTAAAATATCAGATAATTAATTTATAAAATATAAAAAAAATAAAATCTGATAAATTAAATTAATTGTATGTGGAAATAAAATTATATAAAATAAATTTTTGATAATAAGTTCAAAATAAAACTAACTAGTATTTAATTTTATAAATAAAAGGCAAGAATATGAATAATTTTTTTTTAATATTATTTTTAGTAACATCATTTATATTAACTGCTTTAATATTAATACAAAAAAATAATAATATAGAAGTTGGCAAATCACTTAACATAAATAATGTTATGTCTATAATAGATAACAAATATTCAAATAATATAATAAATAATTTAATATACATATTATCAATATTATTTTTTATAATTAGTTTATTATTAAATAATTACAATTTTAATAAAAACATTTATTTTAACAAATGGGAACATATAAATACAAAATAAATAATAAAATACTATATTTATAATGAATAAAATTATTAATTAAAAAACACCGAGGTGGTGAAATTGGAAAACACGCTACTTTGAGATGGTAGTACCTGTAGGGTTTACGGGTTCAAGTCCCGTCCTCGGTAAATTAAAATAATAAATATTGATTCATTCAAAATAATATACTAATATTAAATATTGCTTTGTATTTTAATTTTTTTATCAATCAAAGCGGGGTGGAGCAGTTTGGTAGCTCGTCGGGCTCATAACCCGAAGGTCGTTGGTTCAAGTCCAACCCCCGCAACCAATAATAAAAACGCATGTAAATTTTGATAAAACTAATAATACAAAAAAATAATAACACATTATTTCATCAAAATAATTTTTTAAATTCAAATAAATAAAAAAATATTAAATAATAATTTATTAAAAAACATAATCATCTTTAAAATTTTATAACAAAAAAATAAAAAATTAAAATTTCAAAAATAATTAAAATAAAAGGTAAAAAATGACAAAAGAAATTTTAAATGTTATAGAATCTGTTTCTAATGAAAAATCATTACCCCAAGAAAAAATTTTCGATGCATTAGAAAAAGCATTAGCTACAGCAACTAAAAAAAAATACGAAAAAGACATAAACGTGAGGATATATATAGATAGAAAAACAGGCTCATTAAATAGTTTTAGAAGATGGTTAATAGTTAAAGAAGTAATATATCCTACAAAAGAAATTACATTAGAAGCCGCAAAAATTGAAAATAAAGAACTAAACATAGGAGACTATATAGAAGACAAAATTAAATCTATTAAATTTGATAGAATAACTACTCAAACCGCTAAACAAGTAATAGTACAAAAGGTAAGAGAAGCAGAACGTTTAATGATAATAGAACAATTTCAAAAAAGAAAAGGTAATATAATAACAGGAGTAATAAAAAGAATAAATAGAGAAAACATAACATTAGATTTAGGTAATAATGCAGAAGCAATAATCTTACGTGAAGATATGCTACCCAGAGAAAATTTTAGAATAGGAGATAGAGTAAGAGGTGTACTATATTTAATAAAACCTGAATGGAGAAAAGCACAACTATTTATTACACGTAGCAAACCAGAAATGTTAATTGAATTATTTAAAATAGAAGTGCCTGAAATAGGAGAAGATATAATTGAAATAAAAGCAGCTGCTAGAGATCCGGGGTCAAGAGCAAAAATTGCAGTTAAAACAAACGATAAACGTATAGACCCTATAGGAGCATGTATAGGCATGAGAGGTTCTAGAGTACAAGCAACATCTAGCGAATTAAATGGAGAAAAAATAGATATAATATTATGGGATAATAATCCGGTACAATTTGTAATAAATGCAATGGCTCCAGCAGATGTAATTTCTATAATAGTAGATGAAGATAAAAATACAATGGATATTGCAGTAACGGAAAAAAATTTAGCTCAAGCAATAGGTAGGAATGGACAAAATGTACGTCTAGCATCTCAATTAACAGGGTGGGAAATTAATGTTATGACAAACAACGAATTATCTAAAAAAAATAAAAAAGAAAAAAATAAAATAATAGATAAATTCGTGAAATATTTGCAGATAGATGAAAAATTAGCTTTATTACTAATAAAAGAAGGAATAAATTCATTAGAAGAAATTGCATATATACCAATTGAAGAATTAATGGAAATAAAATTAATTAATAATAATATCTTAAAATCATTAAGAAAAAAAGCAAAAAAATCCCTAGAAATAATAGAATTAATTAACGAAAAAAAAAACAATAAAATAATTAAAAACTTCTCTAAAATAAAAATCATAAATAAAAAAATTGCATTAAGTTTAATAAATAAAGGTATATTAAATTTAGAAAATTTAGCAGATCAAGATATACATGATTTAATAAAAATAAAAGAATTAAACAATAAAATAGCTGGAGAATTAATTATGGAAGCAAGAAATATCTGTTGGTTTAATAAACATAATCAATGATTTATAGGCAAAAAAATGTGTGATATAAATATAAAAAAATTAGCTAAAAAAATAAAAATATCAAAAACAAAATTAATAAAAAAACTTTCAAACATAGGTATATATAAATCTATTAATGACACAATAAATTGTAAAGAAAAAAAAATAATATTAAAATATTTTGAAAATAAAAAAAATACACAAAAAAAATTTACAATTAAAAGAAAAAAACTAAGTATTTATAATATTCCTACTATAAATGGTATAAATAAATCAATACAAATAGAAATTAGAAAAAAACACACTTATATAAAAAATATAAATAATAATAAAAAAAACACATTAAAAACAAAAAAAATAAAAAAAATATTTAAATTAATAAATAGTAAAAATAAAATAAAAGAAATTAATAACCATGAAATTACTAAATTAAAACAAAAACAAACAAATATAGATAAAAAAAACAAAATCATAGAAACAGATTTTAATATTTACGACTATAAAAAACAAAATAAAAAAACATTATATACAAAAATAAAAGAAAAAAATAACATAAAAAATAATATAAAAAAAAATAAAATAAATATACTAAATAAAAAAAATAAAAAAACCATTTTAAAACAAAATTTTAATAAATTAAAAAAAGATATTAACAAAGAAATTACTATAAAAAATAATATGTCTGTTATAGATTTAGCCAAAAAAATGGCCATAAAAAAATCTAAAATAATAAAAATTATTAATGATATAGGAATAAATTCAATAAAAAATGAATTGATAAATAAAGAAATAATACAATTAATCGTAGAAGAATTAGGTTACAAAATAACTTTTTCAAAAAAAAATAATTTTGAAAAAAAAAATACAACAAATCAAAAAAATAATAAAAAACCAATAATAAAAATAAGACCTCCAATAGTTACAATTATGGGACATGTGGATCATGGTAAAACATCATTATTAAAATATATAAATTCAAATAGAACAAAATACAAAGAAGATGGTAATATTACACAAAATTTATATTCATATCAAATAAATACTGAAAAAGGATTAATTACATTTATAGATACTCCAGGACATTCGGCTTTTACAACAATGAGATCTAGCGGTGCAAAAATAACAGATATAATAGTATTAATAATAGCAGCAAATGACGGAATAATGCCACAAACAATAGAAGCAATTAATCAAGCACAAAGAGTTAAAGTGCCAATTATAGTTGCTATTAATAAAATAGATATAATAAAATCAAAATCAAAAGAAATAAAAAAAGAATTAACAAAATATAATATAATTCCAGAAGAATGGGGAGGTGAAAATCTATTTGTGGAAATATCTGCAAAATTCGGACAGGGTATAAACGAACTATTAGAAAATATTATATTACAATCTGAAATATTAGAATTAAAAACAAATATAAACACTTTAGCTAAAGGAATAGTTATTGAATCGTATTTAGATAAACAAAAAGGACCAATAATAAATGTAATTACAAAAGAAGGAATTTTGAAAAAAGGAAATATTATATTATGTGGAACAAAATATGGAAAAATAAAAGCAATGCATAATGAGCATAATGAAAAAATAAATGAAGTATTTCCTTCAGTACCAGTTAAAATACTTGGTTTATCAGGTATTCCTAATATAGGAGATGTAATAACTGTCACACAGAATGAAAAAATAGCTAAAGAAATAGCATTTTACAGAAAAAAACAAAAAAGAGAAATTAAATTTAATAAAATCATAAAAAATGACAAACAAGATATATTTAAAGAAAATATACAAAAAATAAATATTTTAATTAAAGCAAATAATCATGGACAATTAAGAGCAATACTAGACACAATATATCAATTAAAAAATAAAACTGTTAAAATAAATATTATATCCTATAACATAGGTTGGATAACAAAAACAGATGTTAATTTAGCAAATACAACAAAATCTATAATATTTGGTTTTAACGTAAAAAGTGAAAATACAATAAAAAAAATAATAAAAAATACAAAAATAAAAATAAGATATCATAATATCATATATAAATTAATTGAAGATATAGAATTAATTATAAAAAATATTGAAAAAAAACAAAAAAATAAAAATAAACAAGGAATAGCTGAAGTAAAAAACATATTTAAATCTCCAAATTTTGGTACAATTGCTGGATGTCTTATAAAAGAAGGAACAATAAAAAATTTTAGCAATGTAATTGTAATAAGAAACGAAAAAATAATGTACAATGGTAAAATAGAATCTTTAAGAAGATTTAAAACAGATGTTAAAGAAGTTAATACAGGTTCCGAATGTGGTATAACTTTAAAAAATCTAAATAATATTTTACCAGGTGATATAATCAAAACATTATAAAAATAATAAAAAAATATGAATAAAAATAAAACAAGATCATTAAAAATAGCTAAGGAACTCAAAAAAAATATAGCTAATATAATATTATTAAAAATAAAAGACCCTCGTCTTGAAAAAATAATAATTTTATCAGACATAATTATGTCAAATGATCTAAAATATGCAAATATTTTTATTATGTTTATAAAAAATGAAAATTTAAATAAAAAAAATATATTAAATATTTTAAATAAAGCATCAGGTTATATTAGAATTTTACTGAAAAAAAAGATGTACATTAAAAATATACCTATATTAAACTTTTTATATGACTATTCTTTAGATAATGGAATAAAAATATTTAAATTAATTAAAAAATTAAAAAAAACCAATAAATGAATAAAAAAAACATAAAAGAAAATAATATAGATGGAATGATATTATTAGATAAAGAATATGGATTAAGTTCAAATAATAATTTACAACAAATAAAAAAAATATTAAAAATAAAAAAAGCTGGATATGTGGGTACATTAGATCCAATTGCAACAGGAATATTACCTATATGTATAGGAAAAACTACCAAAAAAACACAATACTTAGTTGAACAAAAGAAAAAATATTTAGTTATTGCTAAATTAGGTGAAAATACAAATACTTTTGATAAAGAAGGAATAATATTAAAAACTAGAAAAATAAATTTTTCAAAAAAAAAAATACAAAAAATAATAAATGATTTTCATGGAGAACAAATACAAAAACCACCAATATATTCGGCATTAAAATATAAAGGAAAACCACTATATTATTACGCAAGAAAAAATATTAAAATTCCAATTAAAAAAAAAAAAATTTATATTCACAAAATAAAATTAATAAATTATAAAATAGATAAAATTAAAATAAAAATAACCTGTTCAAAAGGAACATACATAAGATCAATAATAAATGAATTAGGTGAATTATTAAATTGTGGAGCACATGTAATCTTTTTAAGAAGATTACAATTAGGAACGTATACTCTAAAAAATTCAATAAAATTAATAAGTATAAAAAATATAGTTACATCATATTATAAAAATAAAAACAACATAACATTAAATATTCTTAATAAATTTAGAAAAGTATACTTTCCAGACAAAGAATTAAAATTTTAAAATAATAAACTACATAATATAATAAAATAATTAAATTAAAAAATAAAATATAAAAACAGGATTATAAAATTATGCCTTTAAATAAAGAAGAAAAATTTGAAATCATCAATAATTTTAAATTAAAAAACAAAGATACAGGATCAAGCAATATACAAATAGCATTATTAACAAAAAAAATAAATAAATTACAAAAACATTTTATCAAAAATAAAAAAGATAAACATAGTAAATATGGATTATTAAAAATGATATCAAAAAGAAAAAAATTATTAAAATATATCAAAAAAAATAAAAATACAGAATATAAAAAATTAATAAAAATGTTAAAATTAAGACATTAAAAAAAAAAAATAAAAAAAATATTAAATTTAAAAAATTATTTATATACAATACATGTATAAATTTTGATATAATATTCTAAAAACAACAACTTATAATATTAAAGGAATATGTTTTGTTAAACTCAACAATATCTAAATTTCAATATGGTCGTAATATTGTTACATTAGAAACAGGAACTATAGCAAGACAATCTTCGTCTTCAATAATAGCTAGCATGGATGAAACAACTATATTAATCAGTATAGTTAATAAAAAAAACAATAAAAATGAACAAAATTTTTTTCCATTAACGGTACATTATCAAGAACGTGCATATGCAGCAGGACGTATACCAGGTAGTTTTTTTAGAAGAGAAGGAAGACCGAGTGAAAACGAAATATTAACTGGAAGATTAATAGATAGACCAATTCGTCCTCTATTTCCAAATAATTATACAGATGAAATTCAAATTATCGCAACAGTAATTTCACTTAACCCACAAATAAACCCTGATATTATATCTATAATAGGAACTTCAGCCGCATTACATTTGTCCAATATACCATTTAATGGGCCAATAGGAGCTGCTAGAGTTGGATATATAAATAACCAATATATTTTAAATCCCACATATGATGAAATAAAAAAAAGTGATTTAAATTTAATTATATCAGGTACAAAAGATGCAGTGTTAATGGTAGAATCAACATCTAATTTATTAAATGAAAGTAAAATATTAGATGCAATAATATTTGGACATAACGAACAAAAAAATGTAATTAATCAAATAAAGTCCTTAACAAAAAAATATGATAATAATAATTACATTAAACCTGTAATAAATAATAATAAAGATTTATACTATCAAGTTAAAAAAAATGTCAAAAATAAATTAAAAATAGCGTACAACATAATAGAAAAACAAATAAGATTAAATAAAATTGATGAAATAAAAAATAAAATAATATCCAAATTAAATATTTTAAATAAAAAAATAAAAGAAAATGATATTTCAAATATTTTTAATAAAATAGAAAAAAAAATAGTAAGAAAAAATATTATAAAAAATAAAGTAAGAATAGATGGTAGAGAAAAAGACATGATCAGAGCACTAGATATACGAACACATATATTACCTAGAACTCATGGATCAGCATTATTTACAAGAGGTGAAACACAAGCACTAGTAACAGTAACATTAGGTACAACACGTGATGCACAAAATGTAGACGAATTACATGGTATGCATACAGACAATATATTATTTCATTATAATTTTTTACCATATTCTGTCGGAGAAATAGGTAAAATAGGAATACCTAAAAGAAGAGAAGTAGGTCACGGATGGTTAGCTAAAAATAGTATATTAGCTATAATGCCTAAACAAAAAGCATTTCCTTATACAATACGTATTGTATCAGAAATAACTGAATCAAATGGATCATCATCTATGGCATCTGTATGCGGAGCATCATTAGCATTAATGGATGCAGGAGTTCCTATTAAGACAGCAATAGCAGGTATAGCAATGGGTTTAATAAAGGAAAAAGATAAATATGTAATTTTATCCGATATTTTAGGAGACGAAGACCACTTAGGAGATATGGATTTTAAAGTAGCAGGAAGTAAAAATGGAATAACTGCCTTACAAATGGATATGAAAATAAAAAATATTACTTATGAGATCATAAAAATAGCTCTAAATAAAGCAAAACATGCTAGAATACATATTATTAATGTAATGAATAAAGCAATCAATAAACCCAAAAATAATATTTCTATATATGCTCCTAGAATATATACAATGAAAATAAAACCAGAAAAAATAAAAAATATTATAGGTAAGGGTGGATCTATCATTAGAGAAATCACAGAAAAAACAGGTACTTCAATAGAAATAAAAGACAACGGAACAATAAAAATAGCTGCAAATAACGAAAAAAAAACTAAAAAAGCTATAAAGAGAATAAAAAAATTAACGCAAGAAATAGAAGTAGGAAATATTTATAAGGGGAAAATAACCAAAATAGTAGATTTTGGGGCTTTTGTCAAAATAGGAATGGGAAAAGAAGGATTAATACATATATCACAAATTTCAGAAAAAAGAATAAATAAAATTACAGATCATTTACAAATAGGACAAGAAGTAAAAGTCAGAGTACTAGAAATTGATAGACATAATAGATTTCGTTTAAGCATGAAATAATCAAAATTATGTGAAATATCAAAAAACACATCTAAATAAATAAAATTAAAAAATAAACAATTATAAAAAAAATTTTTATATTTTATTTTAAATTTTTTTTATACCCTATATTATCCTCGTAAATAAAATATTTATTTTATATTTAAAAATTAAATACAATTAATAACATAAAACAAATAAAAGTATATCAATTTGATTAAAAGGAATAAATAATAAATGAACAAAACAAAATTAACTTTTAACGATTTAAAATTAAACTCAAATATAATACAAGCATTAAAAGATATTGGGTATATTAAACCATCACCTATACAAATTGCATGTATACCAGAATTAATAAAAGGAAGAGATGTATTAGGAATAGCACAAACAGGAAGCGGAAAAACAGCAGCATTTGCATTACCATTTTTAAATAATATAAATAAAAAAAAAAAAAATATACAAATATTAGTATTAACACCAACTAGAGAACTAGCAAAACAAATAACAAACTCATTTATGAAATTTGCAAAATATATAAATAATATAAAAATAATATCTATTTATGGCGGGCAAAAATATGAAACACAATTATATCTATTACGTAATAAACCTCAGATAATTATTGGAACACCTGGAAGATTATTAGATCATTTAAAAAGAAAAACTATAAATTTATCCAAAACAAAAAAAATAATTATAGATGAAGCTGATGAAATGTTAAAAATGGGATTTATAGAAGATGTAGAAAAAATAATATCAAAAATAAAAAAAAGATACCAAATAGCATTATTCTCTGCAACCATGCCAAATAATATTAGAAATATTACATATAAATTTACAAAAAATCCTATAGAAATTAAAATAAAATCTAATATACAAAATATACCTGATATTAATCAAAATTACTGTATTATATACGGTCGTAAAAATGAAGCATTATCAAGATTTTTAGAGATAGAAAAATATGAAGCAGTTTTAATTTTTGTTCGTACAAAAAATTCTACATTAAAAATGACAAGTTTTTTAGAAAAAAAAGGATATACATGTTCTCCATTAAATGGAGATATGAATCAAATTTCCAGAGAAAAAACTTTAGATAAATTTAAACAGGGATCATTAAATATCTTAATTGCCACTGATATCGCAGCAAGAGGTCTAGATGTTAAACGTATAAATTTAGTGATAAATTACGATATTCCATTAGATCCTAAATCATATATACATCGTATAGGAAGAACAGGTAGAGCTGGTAGAAAAGGAAAATCATTACTATTTGTAGAAAACAAAGAAAAACATTTATTAAATAACATAAAAAAAATAATAAAACTACCATTAAAAAAAATAGAATTACCTAAACCAGAATTATTAAGTTTACATAGACAAAACAAATTCATTAATAAAATACAAAAACAATTAAAAAGTAAAAATTTAGAAAAATATCGTATTTTACTAACAAAATTACAAAAGGAAAAAGAAATAGATATAGAAACTTTCGCAACTATATTATTAATACTAGCACAAAAAGAAAAACCATTATTATTATCATCAGACAATATTAAACATAAAAAAATAAATAAAATTTACGATAAATCAAAAAACAATTTAATGTATTTATATAAAATAAATTTAGGAATAAAAGATGGAGTAAAAATAAAAAAAATATTAAATGAACTAAAGAATAAAAATAATATTAAAAATAATGATATTGGAAGAATAAAAATATTTAAATCATATTCAACTATAGAATTATCTAAAAATATAAAAAGAAAAATAAAAAAAAATAAAAATAAAATAAAAATTATGAATAAAATAACTGAAATAAGATTATCAAAAAGAAGATATAAAAAAAACAATAAAAATAATAAATTAAAATTCAATTATTCATAAAATATTTTAAACTTAAAATAAAATCACAAATTAAAAAATAAATACATAAAATTTATTATTTATTTATTAAATTATACATAATTTAATAATAAATTTTATAATTAATAATAAAAAATAAAATGAAAATAAAATATAATGCAAATAAATTTTACCATGGATTAAAAATTATTATAAACAACGAACCATATTCTATTGAAAATCAAGAATTCTTTAAACCAGGAAAAGGACAAGCAATCGTAAGAGTAAAATTAAGAAAATTAAAAGATGGAAAACTAATAGAAAAAACCCTTAAATCTACTGATTCAGTAAGATCTGCAAATATATTAGATATAAATGCTATTTATTTATATAATGATGCAAAAATATGGTATTTCATGAATAAATTTAATTTTGAACAAATAGCAATAAAAAAACAAATTTTAACAAACAAAATAAAATGGTTATCACCTAAAACTAAATATACAATAACTTTATGGAATAAAAATGCAATATCAATAAATATTCCTAATTTTATAAATTTAACCGTTATTGAAACAGAACCATGTAAAAATGAAAATATAAACAAAAACACAAAAATCGCTAAATTAAATAACGGAATAAAAATAAAAATACCATTATTTGTAAAAAATGGAAATATTATTAAAATCGACACTAGAAATGAAAAATATGTATCTAGAATAAAATAAAACTTTATACTTTATATAAACAACAAAATATTAATAAATATTATATATATTAACTAATAAATTATACTGATCACGTTCTAATAAATATAAAATATAAATAAAATATAAAATTTTAACTAAAATAATTAATAAATTGTACATAATAATTATAAAATAAAATTAATAAATACAAAATACATAATAATATGTATTATATTAAATCTATTCAAAAAAATATAAATTTTATAAAAACTATTAAAAAATACTAAAATATAAAAAATGAAAAAAATAAACAAAATAATAATATTATCAATTATTCTTTTATTAAATACATCATGTAAAAAACAAGACGAAATAAAAGGAACAATAAATAACTATACATATTATTTAAAATCATTTGATTTAAAGAAATTAAAAACTCCTAAAAACATATATTTAATAATAAATAATAATATAAATTATCTAATTTCTATTAAAAAAAATAAAAATAAAATAGGAAAAGAATTAAATATATATCCTCCGCAAATATTATCAAAATTAAATTATAAAAATGATTTTTTTTCAAAAAAAATAAAAAAAACAAAAAAAATAGATAAAATTTTGAAAAAAAACAATTGAAGCTACAAAATACTATAAAATTAATATTAATAATATATCAATAAAAAATAAAATAAATAAATTAAATACAAAATAAATAAATTAAATATTTTAGATAAAAAAAAATCTTATAGATTAAAATATAAAATAATATTAAAAAAATATACATAAACTCGTTTAAAATAAAATATTTAAATAAAAAAAATTATAAAAAAGTAAAAACAAATATTATGAAAAATTAATACTTAATAAAACTTATAAACATTTTAAATTAATTAAAAAAATTAAAGATTATAAATAAAAAAATATATATAAAATTAAAAAAAAATTTTGTATTTTAAATATCACTAAAAAATGTTTAAATATCTATTTATAAATAAACAAAAATTATAATTAAGAAAAATAAAAAATATATGTCATTCTTAACATATCTTACATTGACAATAATAATAAGTTTATTAATGTTATTATCTGGATGGATACTAGGTGGAAAATCTAATAATACAATAAACAAAAATTCACCATTTGAATCAGGTATGAATCCTATAGATAATAATAATATAAAAGTAAATATACAATTTTACAAAATAGCAATATTTTTTATACTTTTTGATGTAGAAACAATATACTTATATACTTGGGTTTTATCAATAAAAGAAAATGGAATATTAGGATTAACAGAAATAATGGTTTTCATTTTAATATTATTAATTGGATTATTATATATAATAAAGAAAAATGGGCTATTAATAAATTATAAAAATAAAAAAATACCAAGGGATTATTAAAATGGACTATACATTAATTAAAATAAAATCAAAATCAAATGATAAATACCCACTGGAAAAAAAATATAAAACAAAAGATCCATTAGATAATTTTAAACAAAATATATATATAGGTAAATTAAAAAAAATAATACACAACATAGTAAATTGGGGAAGAAAAAATTCTATTTGGCCATTTAATTTTGGATTATCTTGTTGTTATGTAGAAATGGTTTCATCTTTTACATCAATACATGATATATCAAGATTTGGGTCTGAGGTTTTAAGACCATCTCCTAGACAAGCAGATTTAATGGTTATTGCTGGAACTGTTTTTTACAAAATGGTACCAATAATACAAAAATTATATGATCAAATGTTAGAACCTAAATGGGTCATCTCTATGGGAGCATGTGCTAACTCGGGAGGAATGTATGATGTTTATTCGGTAATACAAGGAGTAGATAAATTTCTTCCAGTTGATATATACATACCTGGATGCCCTCCTAGACCAGAAGCTTATATACAAGCATTACTTTTACTAAAAAAATCAATTGGAAAAGAAAGAAGACCATTATCATGGTGTATAGGAGATCAAGGAATATATAAAATTAATTATAAAGCAGAACGTGTAAAAAAAAGAAAAAAAAGAATATCAAAAGAATACTTTAAATAAAAAATATATATTAAATAATATTTAATATACAAATAATATTGTTTAACTTAATTGAATAAAAAATTTTACTAAAAAATAAAAATTCGCAAAATAAACATATCATGAAAAAAAATAAAAAAGATTATTATAACAATAAAAATAAAATACAATCGAATAATAAAAACAATATACTTGAAACCTTAAAAAAAAAATTTCCAAATAAAAAATTTATTTTGCAAAAAAATCTAACAAATAGCATAACTATATGGATAAATCGCAAAGATTTAATAGATATAATATATTTTATTAAAAAAATAAATAAACCATACATAATGTTATATGATTTACACGGAATAGATGAAAGATTAAGAATACATCGTAATAATTTACCACAAGCTGAATTTTGTGTATTCTATCACATTTTATTAATAAAACAAAATAAAGATTTAATATTTAAAATAGCATTAAAAGAAAATGATTTAAAAATACCATCATTGACTAAAATATTTCTTAATTCAAATTGGTATGAAAGAGAAACATGGGAAATGTTCGGAATAAAATTTACAGGACATCCAAATTTAACAAACATTTTAATGCCAAAAACATGGATAGGATATCCATTAAGAAAAAATCATCCATCTAGAGCGACGGAATTAGATTATTTCATATTAACGAAAGAAAAAGAAAAATTAGAAATGTCATCATTAACATTCAATCCTAATGAATGGGGTTTAAAAAAAATAAATGATAAAAAACAAAACTATATGTTTTTAAACTTTGGACCAAATCATCCTTCAGCACATGGAGTATTCAGAATAATATTACAACTATCAGGAGAAAAAATTATAAATTGTATACCAGATATTGGTTACCATCACAGAGGAGCTGAAAAAATCGCAGAAAGACAAACATGGCATGGGTACATACCTTACACGGACAGAATAGAATATTTAGGTGGATGTATAAACGAAATGCCTTACATATTAGCAATAGAAAAAATAGCAAAAATAAAAGTACCTAAAAGAGCACAAATAATAAGGATTATGTTATCAGAACTATTTAGAATTAACAGTCATTTATTATATATATCCACTTTTATACAAGATTTAGGTGCTATAACTCCTATTTTTTTAGCATTTACTGATCGTCAAAAAATATATAATATTATTGAAGAAATTACTGGAGCAAGAATGCATCCAGCATGGTTTAGAATCGGTGGAGTGGCTAAAGATTTACCAAAAAATTGGAATAAATTACTAAAAGAATTATTGATATGGATACCAAAAAGATTAAACATGTATATAAATGCATCATTAAATAATAAAATAATCATTAACAGATCGAAAGGAATTGCAAAATATAATCAAAAAGAAGCATTATCATGGGGCGTAACCGGATCAGGACTGAGAGCAACAGGCATTAATTTTGATATTAGAAAAAACAGACCATATTCAGGATATGAAAATTTTGATTTTCAAATACCTATAGGAGACGGTACAAGTGATGCATATACACGTGTTATATTAAAAATGGAAGAATTATACCAAAGTTTAAATATATTAACACAATGTCTTAATTATATGCCTGAAGGATTATATAAAGCTAAACATCCATTAACTACCCCCCCAATGAAAAATAAAACATTAAAACACATAGAAACATTAATACATCACTTCTTACAAATGTCTTGGGGCCCAATTTTACCTCCAGAAGAATCATTACAAATGATAGAAGCTACTAAGGGAATAAATAGTTATTATTTAATTAGTGACGGTAACGCAACAAGTTATAGAACAAGAATTAGAACACCAAGTTTCCCACATTTACAACAAATTCCATCCGTAATAAATGGAAGTTTAATATCAGATCTTATTGTATATTTAGGAAGTATAGATTTTGTTATGTCTGATGTGGATAGATAATTATGAAAAATATTAAAAAAAAAAAAAACAAAAAAGAAAATAAATTAACAACAAAAGAAAAAAAACAAATTCAAGAAGAAAAAAAAAAATATAAAAATAAAAATTCAGTAATAATAGAAGCATTGAAAATTGTACAAGAAAAAAGAAATTGGATTTCTGATAAAATTATAATTGCTATATCAAAGGAAATTGAAGTATCGTACAATGATATAGAAGAAATTGCAACCTTCTATAGTCAAATTTTTAGAAAACCTGTCGGTAAACATATTATAAAATTCTGCGATAGTGTAGTATGTTATGTTAACGGGTATAAAGATATTCAAAAAAAAATTGAATACCATTTAAAAATCAAACCAGGAAATACGACAGAAGATAATTTATTTACACTATTACCAACATGTTGTTTGGGTAATTGTAATTTTAGTCCTACAATTATGATAGACAAAGATATATATGGACCAGTAAATACAAATTCAGTCATTCAAATATTGGATAAATATTTATGAAATTAAAAAAAAAAAATAATCAAACTCATCCATTAACATGGCGTATACGTAAAGACAAAAAACCAATATGGATTAAAGAATATTGTAAAAAAAAAGGATATAAAACAGCTGAAGCAACATTAAATAATATGAACTCTAAACAAATTATATTAATGATTAAAAATTCCGAATTAAAAGGAAGAGGTGGAGGAGGGTTTCCAACTGGTATAAAATGGGAATTAATGTCAAAAGTTAATATTTCTAAAAGTAAATATATAATATGTAATGCAGATGAAATGGAACCTGGTTCATATAAAGATAAATTACTCATAGAACAACTACCTCACCTACTAATTGAAAGCATTATTATTGCTGCATTTGCATTAAAAGCACAACAAGGTTATATATTTTTAAGGGGGGAATACATTAAAGCTAACACAAATCTAAAAAAAGCAATAAAAGAAGCAATCAATGCTGGATTTATTGGAAATAAAATATTTAATACAAAATTTAACTTCAAACTTAATGTTCATATAGGGGCTGGAAGATATATTTGTGGTGAAGAAACCGCGTTATTAAATTCATTAGAAGGCAAACGAGCTATACCAAGACACAAACCACCATTTCCTGCATTAGTCGGGTTTTTAGGAAAACCCACATGTATAAACAATGTAGAAACATTATGCAATATACCTGGAATAATAAAATATGGAATAGAATGGTACAAGGGGTTATCTAAAAGTAACGATTATGGTACCAAAATGATGGGATTTTCAGGAAAAGTAAATAATCCAGGTGTTTGGGAAATGCCATTTGGAACAACAGCAAGAGAAATTTTAGAAAAATACGCAAAAGGAATGCATAAAAAAATAAAATTAAAAGCATGGCAACCCGGAGGAGCAAGCACAGCATTGTTAACAGAAAAACATTTAGATACTCCAATGGACTTTACTAATATCCTTAAAGCAGGAAGTCGACTAGGAACAGGAATAGCATTGGCCATTGACGATAAAATAAATATTTTATCATTAATAAAAAACATAGAAAAATTCTTCTCTAGAGAATCATGTGGTTGGTGTACTCCATGTAGAGAGGGTTTACCATGGATAGTAAAAATATTGAACAAATTAGAAAAAAAACAAGGAAATAAAAATGATATAAAAATTCTCAAAGATATATGTTCGCATATCAAAAATGGAACAACATTTTGTGCTCATGCTATTGGAGCTATAACCCCATTACAAAGTGCAATTAAAATTTTTTATCAAGAATTCGAATATAGTTTAAAATAAATAAATTTTTATAATAAAAATAATGTTTTAGGTTAAAATATGACAATAAATCTATATATAGATAAAAAAAAATATAAAATAAAAAAAAAAAATAATAATTTATTACAAATATGTTTATCATTAGGTTTCAATATACCATATTTTTGTTGGCACCCAGCAATGGGAAGTGTAGGGTCTTGTAGACAATGTGCGATTAAAAAATATAAAAATTATGAAGATAAAAATGGTCAAATAGTTATGGCATGTATGACATCATTAACTGATAATACATTCATAACAATAAATGATAAAGAAAGTAAAAACTTTAGAAAATTTATAATAGAATTACTTATGACAAATCATCCTCATGATTGCCCAATATGTGAAGAAGGTGGTAATTGCCATTTACAAGATATGACCGTAATAACTAAACATAAATCAAGAAGATATAATTTTAAAAAAAGAACATATTACAATCAATATCTAGGACCTTTTATATCTCATGAAATGAATAGATGTATTACATGTTATAGATGTGTAAGATATTATAAAGAATATGCACAAGGTAACGATTTTGGAGTATTTGGGATAAGTAATAATATCTATTTCGGTAGAACCAAAGAAGGTATGTTAAAAAATGAATTTTCCGGTAATTTAATAGAAATATGTCCTACCGGGGTTTTTACAGATAAAATAAATTCAAATAACTATGCTAGAAAATGGGATACACAATTTTCTCCTAGTATATGTCAACAATGCAGTGTTGGATGTAATATTAGTATTGGAGAAAGATACGGTAAATTGATCAAAGTAGATAATAGATATAACAATGAAATAAATAATTATTTTTTGTGTGATAAAGGAAGATTTGGACATGGGTACGTTAATAATGATAAAAGACCAAAATATATATTCATAAAAAAAAAAAACAAATTAACAAAAATAGAAAAAAGTAAAGCATTAAATATAATTAAAAACATGATGATAAAATATAATAAAATTATGGGTATAGGTTCAACAAGAGCAAGTGTTGAAAGTAATTTCGCACTAAAAACACTGGTAGGAAAAAAAAACTTTTCAACAGGTATGACAGAAAAAGAAGAAAAAACGAACAAATTAATATTAAAAATATTATGTAACAGTAACATAAATATCCCTTCATTAAAAAATATAGAAAAATATGATGTTATATGTATATTCGGTGAGGATATAACACAAACATCTCCATGTATTGCTTTAGCAGTAAGACAAGCAATTAAAAATACTATGAATAATTTATCAAAAAAAATAAACGTAGAAGAATGGCATAACATTGCAAGATCTAATATTAAACAAAACAAAACTAATGATCTATTTATAACCTGTATTAATAAAACAAAATTAGATGATATTTCCAAATGGTCTTATTATGGATCAACTGAAGATCAAACACGTCTTATATTTGCAATAGCAAATAAATTAAATAAAAATTCACCACCTGTAATAAATCTAGATATCAAATTAATTAAACAATCTAGTTATATAGCAAACAAATTAATATATGCAAAAAAACCATTAATTATTTCTGGTAATCAATTAAGAAGTATAAAAATGATACAAGCTGTAAGCAATTTAATAAAAGCATTAAAAATAATGAATTCTAATACTGGAGCAATATTATTACCATCAGATGTAAACAGCATGGGGGTTTCATTAATAGGTGGAATACCTTTAAATAAAATTTTAAAAAAAATAAAAAATAATAATAAAATTATTCTAATAATTTTAGAAAACGACTTATATTATAGATTATCAAAAAAAAATATAAACAATATATTTAAAAAAAAAGATAATATAATATTAATTGATCATCAATTTACAAAATTTACTAAACATGCAAAAATTATCTTACCAGCAACAACATTTGCTGAAAGTACAGGTACAGTAATCAATTACGAAGGAAGAAATCAACGTTTTTTTAAATTATTTGAACCAAAATTTTATGATTCTAATAATATAATGAAGGAAAGTTGGAAATGGATAAAAAAATTAAAAAACATTTCTAATAAAAAAAATAATCTAAAAACAGATGATATAATAAATGAATGTTATAAAAAAACTATACAATTAAAATATATAAAAAATGCTGCTCCATCATCATTATTTAAAATACATGGACAAAAATTAGCACGTGCTCCACAACGTTATAGTGGACGTACCGCTTTGCAAACAAATTTAAATATACATGAAAAAAGTCAACCCAAAGATAAAGATACCATGTTTAATTTCTCTATGGAAGGATACTATAAATTAAATATAAAGAATTTACAAACACCTTTTATCTGGAGTCCGGGTTGGAATTCAAACCAAGCATTATATAAAATAATAAAAAAACCTCTAAAAAATAAAAAAAAACCTAAAAATTATTTATATTTTTTAAAAACAAAAAATATTAATTGGTTTAATAAAATACCTGAAAGGGATACTAAAATAAAAAATAAATTAAAAATATACCCATATTATAAAATATGGGGATCTGAAGAATTAACAAAATATTTTACAAAAATAAATAAATATATAAACAAAACATATATAATATTTAATATATACGATGCAAATAAATTAAAATTAAATAATGGTGATTTAGTAGAATTAAATTATCACGATATATATTCAAATTTAATAGTTAAATTATCAACTTATATTAAAAAAGGATATATAGGATTACCATTAGGAAAAGCAGCACTACCACTATCTTTGAATCATAAAAGAATAAATATAAACGATCTACGGAAAATCTAAGATGTTTTTGCTAAAATTAAATATTACAGAAAAAATACATATAATAAAAAATCTAACAATTTTATTAATAATTATAATATCAGGTGCATTTCTTAGTTTTATTGAAAGACGAATTTTAGCAATTTTACAAAATAGATATGGTCCCAACCAGGTTGGTTGGGAAGGAACATTGCAAGTATTAGCAGATATGATAAAAATGCTTTTCAAAGAAGATTGGATACCACCTTTTAGCAAAAAAACATTATTTATAATATCACCAATTCTTGCATTTATATTACCAATAATAATAACTTCGATAATACCATTTAATGAAAATTTATCAATTATGAATATTGATATTGGTATATTATTTTTTATAATGATTACAAGCTTATCAGTATATCCAATATTATTAGCGGGAATATCAAGCAATAGCAAATATTCATTATTAGGGTCTATCAGATCAATAGCACAAACGTTAAGTTACGAAATATTCTTAAGTACATCAATTATGGGAGTAATTGCTAAATCAAAAACATTAAATATTTTAGAAATAGTACATAATCAAAAACATTTATGGAATATAATTCCACAATTTTTCGGGTTCATAACATTCATAATAGCTTCTATTGCAATATGTCATAGACATCCATTTGACCAACAAGAATCTGAACAAGAATTATCAGATGGATATCGTATTGAATATTCTGGTATGAAATTTGCATTATTTTTTTTAGGAGAATACATTAATATAATTAGTATGTCGTTTATGATAGTATCAATATTTCTTGGCGGGTGGTATGGATTAAATTTTTTATCACCAATAATATGGATTATTTTAAAAACATTTTTTTGTACAACAATATTTATTGTAATCAGAGCATCTTTACCTAGACCAAGATTTGATCAAATAATAAAATTTGGTTGGATGTTTTGTTTACCACTAACATTATTGAACTTAATAATTACATCAATAATAATTTTATATAAATAAAAAAAATTAAATGAAAATAAAAAAAATTATAATAACTATTATTACATGTTTAAAAAGTATGTGGATAATATCCAAAAATATATTTTCTAAACCTGAAACCATAAAATATCCATATGAAAAAATAAACTTATCAACCCGTTATAGAGGAAGAATTATATTAACAAGAAATAAAGAAGGAGATGAACGATGTGTTGCATGCAATTTATGTTCTGCAGTATGTCCGGTGAGTTGTATAGCATTACAAAAAAAACAAAAAAAAGATGGTCGATGGTACCCAAAATTTTTTCGTATAAACTTTTCAAGATGTATTTTTTGTGGTTTTTGTGAAGAAGCATGTCCTACCAAAGCAATACAATTAATTCCAGATGTAGAATTATCAGAATATAAAAGATCTAATCTAATATATGAAAAAAATGATTTATTGACGTTAAATACAGGAAAATATAAAAAATATGATTTCTACAAAATTACGGGGATACAAACAAAAAATAAAAAAAAGGGAGAAGCTTATAATGAAAATAAACCAATTGATGTAAAAAAAATACTACCTTAAAGAGATTTTAATATGAAAATAATATTCTATATCTGTTTATTAGTTATTGTAATTAATATTATTTGCACAATAATGAATACAAATCCAATAAACTCACTAATTCATCTAATAATATCATTAATGAGCATATCAGGACTATTTTTTTTAATTAACGCTAAATTCATTGGAGCTATAGAAGTAATTGTATATGCTGGAGCAATAATGGTATTATTCATTTTTGTAATAATGATGCTTAATCTTGACAAAATTACAAAAAAAAGGGAAAAAAAATGGTCATCAAATAAACTCATGACAATAATATTAATATCATTATCAATATCTATAATATTTATTATTAATAAACTATTAAATAATAAAAATTACTACATAGATATAATTAAAACAAACATTCAAGATATAGGCATTATATTTTTCAATAAATACATCTTAATTGTTGAATTATCTTCAATAATGTTATTATCAGCATTATTGGTATCCCTTTATATTAATAACGAACATTAAAAATAAAAATATTATACAAAAAAATATGATTAACTTAAAATATATATTAATAATATCATCAATATTATTTTGGATGGGTTTAATAACAACAATATGCAGAAGAAATATTTTTTATATATTAATAGGCATAGAAATAATGATCAATAGTTCAGCGATAAACTTTATAATTGCAGATGATTATTGGCATAATATCGATGGACAAATTATATATATAATTATAATAAGCATAGCAGCTGCAGAAATAAGTATAGGATTAAGCCTACTAATGATAATGTATAATAAATTTAAAACACTAGATATAGATTGTTTAAAAGAGTTAGATAAATGAAAACTTTATCAATAGTAATTATATCACCATTAATTAGTTCAATATTAATTATAATATTAAATAAAAAATATTCAAAAAATATCATTTCTCTATTAGGTATAGGATCAATATTAATATCTACTATAATAACTTTATATAATTTAGTATATTTTAAAAATCATGAAAAAAAGATATATATACAAAAATTATGGAAATTAATGACAATAAAAAATTATAATATAGACATAAATTTATTAATAGATAACCTATCAATAAATATGTTAATAATGATTACATCTATTGCTTTATTAATACATATTTTCTCTAAATGGTATATGAAAGAAGAAAAATACCTTAAAAGATATTTTGCACTTATGAACCTTTTTGTATTTAATATGATTATATTAGTTTTAACTGACAATTTAATAACTATGTTTTTCGGATGGGAGGGAGTAGGAATATGTTCATATTTATTAATAGGATTTTATTATAAAAATCATAAAAATATAAAAGCTGCAATGAAAGCATTCATAATTACAAAAATCGGTAGTATATGTTTAATAATATCTATTTTAATTATATATAAGATATTTGGAACTTTAAATATATTAGAAATTAAAAAATTAGCTTTAAAATATTACAACCATAATGATAAAAATATAAAATTAATCAATACATTACTTTTAATATCTGCAATAAGTAAATCAGCACAAATACCATTACATACATGGTTATTAAATGCAATGGTAGGACCTACACCAGTATCAGCTTTAATACATGCTGCAACCATGGTAACTGCTGGAATTTATTTAATATTAAGAACACATACATTATTCATATTAACTCCAAAAATTTTAAACCTAATCGGAATTATAGGTGGAATAACAATAATATCATCAGGGTTATCAGCAATAAAAGAAAAAAATATTAAAAAAATACTAGCATATTCCACAATTAGTCAATTAGGATATATTTTTATAACAATAAGCATAAAATGTTGGAATACAGCAACATTACATTTAATGAATCATGCATATTTTAAATCGTTACTATTTCTTGCAACAGGAAGTATTATAACAAATTTAAAAAATGAACAAAATATTTTAAAAATGGGGGGGTTATATAAAAAAATACCGTTAATTTATTTATATTTTTTAATAGGAGGAGCATCATTACTAGGTATTCCTATAATTACTTCAGGTGGATATAGCAAAAATATTATTTTTTCAAATTTATTAATAACCAATAATAATATATTAATATTAATTGGATTAATCGGTGTTTTATTAACTGCCATTTATACAACCAGAATGATTACTAAAATTTTCCACGGAAATAACTATTATAAATTAAATAAAAAAAAAATAAATAATTTATTTCATAATATACCTTTAATTATATTAGCAATATTATCAACCTTCATAGGAGGAATGTTGACTATTTATTTAAATAATATTAAATATAAAAATGTAATTATGCTAGAAATAATAAGTATTATTGTGATAATTACAGGGTTTATAATGACATTAAAAATAAAAAATTATAATATAAAAAACAAACAAAAAAAAAATATATTTAACAATATACTAAAATATTTATTTATTACTGAAAAAATAGATAATTTATACAAAATAATATTAATAAAACCATTCAATAAATTAATATTATTTATAAAAAGGGACCCACTAAATAATATAATATCATTTACAAAAAAAACAATATATTACATTAGCAATTCAATAGAATTATTTTCAAATGGTAATATTAGATGGTACATTACTACAATAACTATCAGTGGAATAATTATTATATCATTTATATTAATAAATATATAATATTTACAAATTTATTATAATTTAAATAATTAAAAAAAATATAAATAATAATAATATTTAAGGATTAAAATAACAATGTTGCTTGTATGGATAATAATAATTCCATTTATAGGAAGTATAGTATGTTGGCAAAGTCAATACCTAAATAAAAACATGCCAAAATGGTTAGCTCTTTTTATTAATATAATATTAGTAATATTATCAATAAAAATTTATCAACAAATTGGTTTTAACCAAAAATCTCTTTTAATAAATAAAATACCCATATGGAATATAGAATTTTGCACAAAATGGATAAATAGATTTAATATAAATATACATTTAGCAATAGATCAATTATCATCATTAATGATCTTATTAACAAATGTATTAGGTATAATTACTATTATTATATCATGGAATAATATAAACAAATATCCAGGTTTGTTTTATTTTAATATAATATTAATCATTACATCAACAATAGGAATTCTTTTATCAATAGATATGATTTTATTTTTATTCTTTTGGGAATTCATATCAATACCAATATATTTTTTAATCACAATATGGGGAAATAAAAACATAAAGAAAAGAACTCAAAATGCTATAATTTTTTTTATTTACACACAGATTTCAGGAATAATATTATTATGTAGCATTATAATGCTATCTTATATTAATTATAAGAATACAAATATATGGAGTTTTGATTACAATACTTTGTTAAAAGTACATATGTCTAAAATAATAGAAAATATATTAATGCTAGGATTTTTGATATCATTTTTAATAAAATTACCAATAATACCTATACACAAATGGATGATTAATACACATATTAGTAATCCAATAAATAGCACAGTAGATATTATAGCATTTTTGTTAAAAATACCTTTATATGGAATCTTAAGATTCAATATATCTCTATTTCATGAAGCTATTAATAATTTTTCAACAATAATATCATATCTACTAGTTATTGGTATGTTTTACAGTTCATTTATGGCATTAGCACAAAAAAATCTTAAAAAACTTATTACATATAATTTGATAATGCATACAAACTTTGCATTAATAGCTATATGTAATATTAATAAATTCATATATCCAGGAATAATAATATATATTATATCTAATATAATATCAACATTAGCACTATTTATATTATGCAAACAAATCTATAAACATTTAAATACTTTCAACATAGAAAAAATGGGTGGATTATGGAAAGAAAAAAAAATATTTCCTGTAATAACACTATTTTTTATATTAGCGAATATAGGATTACCAGGAACTGGTAACTTTATAGGAGAAATAATAATTTTATTAGGTATTTTAAAAAAATCATTAATAATATCAATATTAATGTCATTAAATTTATTATTTTCCTCTATATACTCATTAATAATTTTACAAAAAATATTTTACGGAAAACAAAAAAAAATAATAAAAATTCAAAAAACTAATTTTAAAATATTAAGTGTAAACATTATTTTAATTGCAACTACATTATTAATAGGTCTTTACCCTGAAATTATTTTAAAAGAAATAAAACAAAAAACAAATAATATTCACTATTACGTTGAAAATAAATAAACTTTATATGAAATACATTTTTGAATCACTAAATATAATATTACCAATATTAATAATAATTATTACATTAATTATTATTATGATATTAACAATAATAGGAATAAAAAAACAAAAAAGTTATTTTTTAACTATAATATCAATATTAATAATAATATTATTTTTAATATTTAATATAAATAATAAAATAAATCAGTTAACGACATTACTACATATAAATAAACATACCATAATATATACATTAACAACATTAATAGGAAGTTTATCAACATGTATATATGCACGACAATGGATAAATGAAAATAATGAAAATAAAAATGAATTTTATATATTTATACTAATTTCATCATTAGGAAATATATTAATAATAAATGCAAATAATTTATTATCTCTTTTAGTTGGAATTGAGCTGATATCAATACCTACTACAGGATTAATAGGATATTCATTAAAAAAAAAATCTTCTCTAAAAGCTACAATAAAATATAAAATATTAGCTAGCATATCATTATCATTTATAATTTTTGGAATATCATTAATTTATATAACAACAGGAAATATTACGTATAATATAATAATGCAATTAGTAATAAATAAACCATTAGCAATCATTGGTTTCGCTATGATTATAATTGGTTTAGGGTTTAAATTATCAATTATTCCATTTCATTTATGGATATCAGATGTATATAAAGGATCATCTATTCCAACAATAAATTTTCTAAACACAACAAATAAAATAGCTTATTTTTATGCGACTTATAATTTAATTTTAAACACATTTATTATAAATATTCATTCAATAAAAATAATATTGGAAATAATGACATATTTATCAATAATTTTAGGTAATTTAATGGCATTATCACAAAAAAACATAAAAAAATTATTAGCATATACATCTATAACTCATGTCGGTAATTTATTATTAGTAATAATAAATTCAAAAAACATTTTATCCTTTGAAACATCAATTATATATATAATAAACTATTTATTAAATTCCACTGGAATATTAGGTATAATAAATTTATTATATAATAAAATTAAAGATAAAAAAGAAAATTATCCTATAAATTACATAAAAGGAATATTTTGGAAAAATAAAATACATGCAATAATGCTAACTATAATAATATTATCGTTCGCTGGGTTACCAACAACAATCGGATTTATAAGTAAATTTTATATAATTATGTTAACTATTACCTCTAATTTATGGTGGTTAACAATTTTAATAATATTTAGCAATATTATTGGAATATGTTACTACTTAAATATTATAAAAATAATATTTTGCAAAAAAGAAAACAATAAAAACGCAATAAAAATAAATAAAAATGAAAGACTACAAAATATATTAATATATCTATCTACAATTTGTATAATATTCATAGGAATATATCCTCAATTAATAATTAATATAATAAAAATTAACATATAAATTGAAAAGTAAAAAAATGAATATTTATATTAATTATATTTTCAATATATTTAATAAATTAGATTTAACATTTACAACATCTAAATTTAAACAAACTTTTCTTAATAAATTATCATTATTATGTAATATATTATGATAATCATATTTCTTATCAAACATAAGAGTACTACCTCTATATAGAGTATCAGTCAAAACTTCTACATATACATCCTTAACATCAAACCATTTATCTTCAATTAAATAAGATATTACTATAGGATCATGCAATACCATTCCATCAAAAAATTTTTTATTCTTATAAAACGACATATAACAACGAGATAAATCAATTAAAAAATTATTATTTAAAGAAAATAAATCATCTTCTGTTATAACAATTTTATGTGTAACATCTAAGGGTACAACCACAATAGGTAATTTTGATAAAAAAACTAATTGAGCCGCATGCGGGTCAGACCATACATTGAATTCACTATTACATGTTATATTTCCAAAACAACCATTAGTACCAAATGCTCCACCCATTATAATCAAAAACTTAATCTTAGGTACCAATTCAGGACATTTTTTAATAACTGTAGCAATATTAGTTAAAGGACCTAAAGCAACTAAAATTATTTCATAAGGATTATTATTTATACTATCAATAATAAATTCTAAAGCATCATAAGCAACATAATTAACATAATCATCAAATATATCACCTAAACCATTATTACCATGAATATTAATAGAATCATCAAATGAATTATTATATACAAGTGAATTTGAACAACCTTTATAAATAGGTACATCTATATCAAATTTTTTAGAAAATAAAACTGCATTATTAGTAACTTGATTTATGTTAGTGTTACCAAATACTGTAGTAATACCTAATATATTTTGAGTTCTATAAGCCAATAACAAAGCAAAAGCATCATCAACTCCAATATCTGTATCAAAAATAATTTTATTCATGTTTTAAATGAAGCATTATAAATTAAAGTACACAAACATTATAACAAAAAAATATTTTATTTAAAATAATAAAAGTATAAAATAAAATACATTGTTTTTCATAAAAAACAATAAATTAATAATTCTATATTATATAAATATAATTTTTAAAAAAATAAATGGAGGAATGGTCGAGTGGTTTATGGCAGCGGTCTTGAAAACCGCAGACGATTAAAATCGTCCGAGAGTTCGAATCTCTCTTCCTCCGTAAGATATAAAATCTAAAAAAATAAAAATAAAATTTCATTAACTTAAAATAAAATACACTTTAATAACAAAAAAAATTTTAAAATTAAATGATATTTAATATAATTAATATACTAAAAAATATAATATTTATATATTATTTATTAATAAATATGCCCGAAGGTGGAATCGAACCACCGACACGGGGATTTTCAATCCCCTGCTCTACCAACTGAGCTATCCGGGCAACATAAAAATTATTTTAAAATATACAAACTCAAATTTTTAAAATATTTATAAAAAATATAAAAAATAAAATATAATCAATTATCTAATTGAGCAATTCTAAAATAAACTATCATACAACTATGATTAAGTAAATATTTTATAAATAGGAAAAAATATGGAAATTTTTTTTACAATATTGATAATGACATTAGTAGTATCACTTTCAGGTATTGTTTCTAAAATTATTCCATTTACAATACCTTTACCATTAATGCAAATAACAGCAGGAGCATTATTAGCATGGCCTAAATTTGGACTACATGTAGATTTTGACCCGGAACTATTTTTGGTTTTATTTATCCCACCATTATTATTTGTAGATGGACTAAAAACACCAATTAACGAATTTTTAAATAATGGAAGAGAAATAATAGCATTGGCACTAATATTAGTGATAATAACAGTTATAGGTATAGGATATTTAATCTCTTGGATAACCCCAGGAATAGCATTAACACCTGCATTTGCATTAGCAGCGGTACTTTCACCCACAGATGCAATAGCGTTATCCGGAATACTAGGTAAAAAAAAAATACCTAAAAAAATAATGACTATATTAAATGGCGAAGCGCTTATGAATGATGCATCTGGATTAGTATCATTAAAATTTTCAGTTGCAGTAGCAACGGGATCAATGGTTTTTACAATACCAGAAGCAATATTAGAATTTCTAAAAATAGCTATAGGAGGGCTATTATCTGGGATAATAGTATGTAAAACTTATGGTAAACTGTTGAAATTATTTAGAAAATGGAGTGGTGCTGATACAGCAACACAAACAATTTTATTACTTTTATTACCATTTACTTCATATTTAATAGCAGAACATTTAGGAGTATCAGGTATTTTAGCATCTGTAGCATCAGGTATGACAATAAATAAATTTAATATTTTACGTCAAGCACCATTAACAATGAGATTAAGAGCTAAGGGTGTATGGCAAATGTTAGAATTTGTATTTAATGGAATAGTATTTCTTATGTTAGGTCTGCAATTACCAGATATTATACAAATATCAATAATAGAAGCAAAAAAAGATCCTAATGTACAATTATGGATTTTACTATGTGACATAATTATTATATATATATCATTAATAATAGTAAGATTTATATGGTTATGGATAATGAAACATGTAAGTATATTTTTACTAAAAAAACATCCATTAGCTTTTACCAATTATAGTAATCGTGAATTATTAATTACATCTTTTGCTGGTGTTTGCGGTGCTATAACTTTAGCGGGAGTATTATCAATACCATTATATCTTAATAATGGATCAGTTTTTCCTGCAAGATACGAACTTATATTTATTGCAACCGGTGTAATTCTATTTTCATTAATAATAGGGGTTATATTTTTACCAATAATGCTTAGAGGGATTAATGGTATTAATAAAATTAATTATTATAAAGAATTACAATTAGCTAAAGCAACAATGGCGGATTTAGCAATAGAGAGTTTATATAAAATAGAAGAAAACCTAATTAAAGAGAATACAGAAAATATAGATACAGAATTACTAAAAGAAGTTAACACTAAAATAATTGGTAATATAAGAAATAAAATAAATATTCATAATGATTTAAAACAAGCTCAATTTAAAGAAAATTTAGAAAAAAGATTAAGACTTGTAGCTTTAAGAGCTGAAAGAACTGAATTATACCATATGAGAGCAACTAAAAAAATAAGTAACGAAATTATGTTAAAATTATCTCATGATTTAGATTTAATGGAAGCGTTATTAACAGATATAGAAGAATAAAACAATATTTAACATACCTTAAAAGTAAAACTAATCCATAAATAATAAAAAATATTGATATATTTAAATAAATAAAAAAATAAAATAATCTACTAATACTAATAAATTATTTAAAAAAATAAAAAATAAAAAAATATTAAATATTAAATTAATAATCTTATTCAATTAATAAAAATTATATGAAATCAATAACATAATATCTTGATTTTATCGTTAAAATTGTTAAAATAACAAAATTAAATAATAAAGTTTTATATTTAATAAAATATATATTAACTATATTAATAATCTTTAAACTTAAAAAAGTTATATTTAACAAAATATAAAATTAATATTAAGAAAAAAATTGTCCATATTTATATATAAATTAAACTTTATATATTTTACAAAATTAAATAAATATTAATTTTAAAAACCAAAATATTCTATATATAAAAATATATAATTTTTACTTTAAAAAAACACTACAAAATAATTAATAAAAATAAAATAAATATTTTAATAATACATAAAAAAATTTAGCTATATATAAAAATATTGATAAATATACTAAATAATCTATTAGGCTTGTAGCTCAATAGGTTAGAGCACACCCCTGATAAGGGTGAGGTAAGTGGTTCAAATCCACTCAAGCCTAATACAAAGGGGCTATAGCTCAGTTGGTAGAGCATCTGCTTTGCAAGCAGAAGGTCGGGGGTTCGAAACCGCCTAGCTCCAATAAATAAAAAACAAAATAAAAAATAAAAATAAAAAAACAATTAATTAACAAAAAATGTCATTTAAAAATGGATTTTTAGCAGCTCTACGAGCCAATCTATCACATAATTCATTTCCCATATCACCAGTATGACCCTTTACCCATTCCCAATGAATAATATGACAATTAATTGCTTTTTCTAACCTAATCCATAAATCTACATTTTTAACAACACTATTATTATAAGTTCTCCAATTCCGTTTTTTCCAATTTAGAATCCATTCAGTAATACCACTACGTAAATATGTACTATCAGTGTAAATAATAATATTTGATTTAATAGTAAAATATTCAAGTGCAACAATTGCCGCCATAATTTCCATACGATTGTTTGTCGTAAGGAAAAATCCAGCGCTAAAATAAATTTTTTTTAAACCATTTCTTATAAACACTCCATAACCACCAGGACCAGGATTTCCTATACAAGATCCATCAATAAATACTATATTTTTCTTTAACATATTAATAAATCCTTTAATTTTTGATAAAATAAAAAAAAACAAAATTGAGAAAATAATATGAGAAAAATTATACTTGATACTGAAACAACAGGAATAAATCAAATTGGTAAACATTACAGTGGACATAAAATCATAGAAATAGGTGCAGTTGAAATGATAAACAGAACACTAACTAATAATAACTTTCATGTTTATTTAAACCCCAATCGATCTATAAGCGAAGAATCATTTAATATACATGGAATATCAAATGAATTTTTAAAATATAAACCAACTTTTAAAGAAATATTAGATAAATTTATTAAATATATATACGGATCTAAAATAATAATACATAATGCTAAATTTGATATAGAATTTATAAATTATGAATTATTTTTATTAAAAAGAAAAGATAAAATTTCAGATTATTGTAAAATAGTAGATAGTTTGATAATAGCAAGAAAAATATTTCCGGGAAAAAATAATAGTTTAAATTCACTATGTAATTATTACGGGATAAATATAAAAAAAAGAAAAAAACACGGAGCTTTAAAAGACGCTAAAATACTAGCAAATGTATATTTGTATTTAACAAGTAATCAAAAAAAACTATTTAAAAATGAAAAAACAAAAAAAAAAATAATTTTTAATAAAAATACTAAAAATAAAAAAAAAAAATTAAAAATAATATTTGCAAGTAAAAAAGAATTAGAATTAAATAAAAAATATAAAAATATATTAAATAAAAATTTGTTAATAAAATGATTTAATTGTAAAATAATTAAGATAATAATATTAATCGGTGCGGTAGTTCAGTTGGTCAGAACATCGGCCTGTCACGCCGGGGGTCACGGGTTCAAGTCCCGTCCGCACCGCAAATAAAATAAAAAATATAACTTAAAATATTTTATTCTATTAAAAACAAGTAATATATACTATATTACTTACAAGTAATATAGTAATAAATTAAAAAAATTCATTCTTATGAATAAAAAAATAATAAAAATAATTAATCCAAATTCAAGCAAAAAAATAACAAAAGAAATAGATACTATAGCAAAAAATACAGCAAATTTTAACACGAAAATAATTACAACAAGATACGTAAATGGTATTTCTTCAATAGAAAACTACTATGATGAAGCTATATGTATCCCAAATATATTAAAAGAAATAAAAAAAGAAAGTAAAAACAAAGAAATAAAAGGCTACATTATAGCATGTTTTGGAGATCCAGGACTATTAGCAGCCCGTGAATTAACTAAATATCCTGTAATAGGAATTGCAGAAGCTGCAATGCACATAACATCTTTAATATCTACAAAATTTTCAATTTTAACAACATTACCTTATTGTATTCCAATGATACAAAAATTAATAAATACATATGGATTTAAAAATATTTGTTGTAATATACATTCAATAAACCTATCAGTAAATAAAATAAAAAAACACACAAAAGAATTAATAAAAAAAATAGAAAAAAAATGTCAAATAATAATAAAAAATGATAACTGTAATTCTATAATATTAGGATGTAGTGCAATGTCACCATTGTCTAACTATTTAACAAAAAAATTAAATATACCAATAATAGAAGGCATTAGTTCGGCTGTAAAATTAATAGAAACATTAATATCATTAAAACTATTTATAAATTAATTTAATAATTAAAATATTTCTAAAATAAAAAAATAAATGAAAATTAAAAAAAAAAAATATCCTAGAGATTTATTAGGTTACGGAGACAATCCTCCAACAGTATCATGGCCAAATGATGCAAAAATAGCAATACAATTTGTATTAAACTATGAAGAAGGAGCAGAAAAAAATATATTACATGGCGATAATTCATCTGAAACATTTCTTTCCGATATAAGCAATTGTAAAAGCTATAAAAATCGCCATATGTCAATAGAATCTTTATATGAATATGGATCTAGAGTAGGTTTTTGGAGAATTCATAATGAATTTAAAAACAGAAAAATACCATTAACTATATTTGGAGTGGCAATGGCTTTTATTAGAAATCAAGAAATAACAAAAACAATAATAAAAGAAAAATATGATGTAGTATGTCACGGTCTAAAATGGATTAAATATCAAAATATAAATTATAAAAAAGAAAAAGAAGATATTATTAAATCTATTAAAATATTTAAAAAAATTTTTGGTCAAAGCCCTCAGGGTTGGTACTCTGGTAGAGACAGTCCAAATACTAGAAAAATAATAATAAAACATAGTAATATAATTTATGATAGCGATTATTATGGAGATGATTTGCCTTTTTGGATGAATATTTACCTAAAAAATGGTAAAAAAAAGAAACATTTAATTATACCATATTCATTAGAAACAAATGATATGAAATTTATAGCACAACCAGGATTTAATACATCTAAACAATTTTACCAATATTTAAAAGATACTTTTGATATATTATACAAAGAAGGAAAAATAAAACCTAAAATGATGTCAATAGGAATGCATTGTAGAATAATAGGAAAACCTGGAAGATTTAAAGCGTTAACAAATTTTTTAGATTATATAAATAAATATAAAGATATATGGATATGTACAAGACAAGAAATTGCTAATCATTGGATCAAATATCATAAAGTTAAATTTAATTAATCAAATTATCATATTTCATAATAAAACCATTTTTTTCTAATAATAAAGCGGCTTTAAAACATAAATCCTCTCTAAAAGGAGCTGCAATCAATTGAATACCAATAGGCAAATTATCACCTATCTTAATTGGTACAGTTATAACAGGTAATCCAATAAAAGATATAGGTTGAGTCAATATACCCATATTAGCCCTAATCAATAAATCAGTATTATTAATACGAATAAACTTTTGACCAATTGTAGTAGCGGAACAAGGAGTGGCTGGGGCTATTAAAACATCAAAATCGTTAAAAATATCATTAACTTTATGTCTGAAATATGTTCTAAAACGTTGAGCTTTAATATACCAATTAGCAGGGATAATAGATCCAGCCAATAATCTTTCTCTAGAAAAAGGTTCAAATAATTCTGGATTATCTAATAATTTAGACCAATATAAATTACCACCTTCAGCAGCTGTAATAATAAAAGCAGAAGATCTAGCTAATTCCACATCAGATAAATCTATATCATATTTAACACCTAGAGCTTTAGAAACAACATCTATTATATTACGTACTTCGTTATTACACCAAGTGTAAAAATAACCAGATAATAAACAAAAACGTATATTATTATCATAACCATTATAATCTAAAAATACTTTGTTTTTTGATTTAATAGATTGAGATAAATCATTCTTATCAAGACCTTGCAAAACATTATATACATCAACTAAATCACCAACATTTCTAGCAAAATGCCCAGCATGATCTAAACTATAAGAAAAAGGATACATACCAGCACGAGATAATCTACCAAAAGTTGGTTTTAAACCTAAAACACCACAAAGCGAAGATGGAACACGTATAGATCCATTAGTATCTGATCCTAAAGCAAAATGTACCAAACCAGATGCTACAGCAGCTGCAGATCCACCTGATGAACCACCAGCAATACGATTTAAATCGCAGGGATTTCTAGTAGGACCATAATAACTATTTTCTGTAGTAAAACCATAAGCATATGCATCCATATTTAGCATACCACTTAACAATGCTCCATTATTATTCAATTTGTTAATTAAATATGCATCACATTCAGCTACTGGGTCATTTGCAAATAAAGTAGATCCCACTAAAGTAACATAACCACAAACATCAAATAAATTTTTTACAGCATAAGGAATACCAGCTAGTTTTGATATTTTTTTTTTAGATATCAAATATTTATCAATTATATTAGCTTCTTTAAGCATACGATTAGAAGTAATTTCGGTCCAAGCATTAATAACAGGATTATATTTATCTATAGCACTCAAAGTAAACTCAGCTATTTCCATAGCACTTAAATCACCTCTAATTAACCGTTTATTTATTTCTGAAATTGTTAAAAAACGAATATCTTCAATCATGCATTATATACTCCTGATATTCCAATATCACTAGATAAAGAATATAAAATTAATGGTTGTGTTATATCAAATATATAAACAAAATTTAATAATAAATCTTCATATCTTTTTTCATCTAAGGATATGTTAAAAATTTTAATAAAATTTTTAACATAATCTTCACAATTATTTTTTTTCATTTGTAAACCTCTAAATATAAAAATAATAATTTTAAAAAAAACAAGATTAAAACCAATAAATTATATTATACATATCAAAAATAAAAAAATTAATAAAATTATTTTATTATATGAAATAAATAATTGTAAAATAATAATTTTACGATAAAAATACATATATCAAAAACAAAAAATCATATATAAAAAAATATAATTATATATAATAATTTATTTAATAAAAAATAAATAAAAATAAGAAAATAAAGAATAAAATTAAAATAAAAATAAAAAATATATTATAAGGAAATAATAAATGAATAAATTTGAACAAATAACTCCGCCTGAAAGGCTACTAATGGGTCCTGGGCCTATAAATATAGACCCAAGAATATTACACACTATGTCAAATAAATTAATTGGACAATATGATCCAATGATGACTAATTATATGAATGAAGTCATGCAATTATATCGTATAATTTTTAATACAAAAAACTTAAATACTCTATTAATAGATGGAACATCAAGAGCAGGAATAGAAGCAATATTTATATCTATGATTAAACCCGGAGATAAAGTATTAATACCAATATTCGGTAGATTCGGACAATTATTATATGAAATATCAAAAAGATGTAAAGCCAATGTCCATACAATAGAAGTACCATGGGGTGAAATATTCAAACCAGATCAAATAGAATATTCAATTAAAAAAATAAAACCTAAATTTTTACTTACAGTACATGGAGATACTTCAACTACAATGTTACAACCATTAGAAGAAATAGGATTAATCTGTCAAAAATACAAAGTAATATTTTATACAGATGCTACAGCTTCATGCGGAGGAAATTATTTAAACACAGATGATTGGAAAATAGATGCAGTATCAGCAGGTATGCAAAAATGTTTAGGTGGACCATCAGGAACATCTCCTATAACAATTAATGATAAAACAATAGAAATCATGCAACAAAGACAACGTGTAGAATTTG